>JAIWNN010000133.1 GCA_020216805.1 Desulfarculus sp.
GGCCAGCCCAATGCCGGCCAGCAGACCTAAGCCCGGCCAGAGCAGGGGGTGGGTCGCCACCCCCGCCCCGCTCCCGCCCCGGCTCGCCCCCCCGGCCACGGCCCCCCGACCGCCCGGCTAGGCCTGGTCCGGACCGGGCGGTTCCTGGGGCGGGATCTCCAGCGGGCCGCGCCCCTTCTCCAGGCGGTAGAGCCACTGGTAGATGCGCTCGCGCCAGAGCCAGACCGGCAGGATGAAGGCGATGCTGAGCAGGAAGAGCCAGAAGAAGGACCAGTAGTTCTCGTTGTAGACCGCCGCGCCCTGGAGGCTGAGCAGCAGGGTGCCCGGCACCCGGCCCAGGGAGCTGACCACGAGGAAGATGCGAGCGCTCATGGGCGAGAGCCCCAGGGCGTAGCAGAAATAGTCCTTGGGGAAGCCGGGGATGACGAAGAAGATGAAGCTGGCGATGACGCCCTGGCGCTCCATCAGGTAGGCGATGCGGGTTAAATATTCCGGCGGGATCATGCGCTCCACGAAGGAGCGCCCCACCACCCGGGCCAGGTAGAAATTGATCCAGGAGCCGAGGGACAGTCCCACGGTGGAGTAGAGCAGGGCCTGCCACCAGCCGAAGACATAGCCCCCGGCCGCGCCCACCAACTCGCCGGGAATGGGGCTGATCAGCACCTGGAAGATCTGGAAGAGGATGAAGACCGCCGGGGCCCAGACACCATAGGATTCGATGCGTTGGCGGAAGGCATCCTTGTCCTGGAGCAGGATCCACCACTCCTGGGTCAGGCGGGCCAGGGGCTCCCACCACCACCAGACCGCCAGGCCCAGCACCAGCAACAGGCCCAGGCCCCACCAGGCCGCCAGGCGGCGCTGGCGGCGGCGGGCCTCGCGGTCCTGGGGGCTGTCCTGGACAGGCTGAGGCGGATGCACGGAATGGTTTCTCCCAAAAAAAAATTCAGGGGGGGGTCTATCGGCCCCTGACGCGACCCCGGCCCACCCGCCCAGGGGCGGCCGGGACGGAGCGGGTTTCCGGTCGGAGGGGCGCGGCCTCGTGGGCCAAGCCTCCTCGCGCGGGCGCCCGCCGGAGACTAGAAGCCTTCCAGGGCCACCGCCAGGTTGGGCTGGATTTGGAAGATGGAGGTGAAGCCGGCCACGTCGAAGACCTCCAACACATAGGGCTGGAGGCCGCAAAGAACCAGCTTGCCGGCCGAGGAGTTGATCCGCTTGGCGGTGGAGAGCAGGACCCTTAAGCCGGCGCTGCTTATGTAATCCACCCCGGTCATCTCGATCAGCAGCTTGTTGCCGCCGTCGGCCACGGCCTTCTGCAGACCCTCGTCCACCCGGCCCGCGCTCTGCGCGTCGAACCTCCCGCAAAGCTTGACGACATTAACGCCGTTCTCTTGGCTGGTCGTGATCTCCATGCCTTGGTCTCCTCTATGCCCCGTCCCTGATGGTCTATGGAAAACTAGCAGGAAAGCCAGGACCTGGCAAGGGCGGGGGCAAGCCCGGTTCACCAGTGGGGTTGGTTTCCGATCCGCTGGCCCATCACCTCCAGGGTGTCGGTGACCACCACGAAGGCGTTGGGATCGTGAATTCGCACCAGCTCCTTGACCCGGGGCAGTTCGTTGAACTGGATCACGGCGTAGATGATGTGCTCGGCCTCTCCGCTATAGGCCCCCCTCCCCTCCAGGATGGTGGCCCCGCGGTGGATGTGGTGCAGGATGCCGTCGGCGATCTCCCGCCAGCGGGAGCTGATGATGAAGACCGCCTTGCGCTGGCTCAGGCCCACCACCACCAGGTTGGTGATCTTGGCCGAGGCGAAGAGATAGACCAGGGTGTAGAGCGCGCCTTCCAGCGAGATCAACAGCGCCGCCCCGGCCAGGACCGTGCAGTTGAAGCCCAGCACCGTGGAGCCGGGTTTGAGCGAGAAGCGCTTGTAGAGGATCACCGCCAGGATGTCGGTGCCGCCGGAGGAGCCCAGCGAGCGCAGGATCAGGCCGGTGCCCCCGCCCACCAGGATGCCGGCCAACAGCGCGGCCAGGATGCGGTCTTTAACCCCCAGGTCGCCGGGCTGGATCCACTGCAGGGCCGCGGCCAGGATCAGGGCTCCGGCCACCGACCAGGCGAAGAAGCGCCGACCCACGAAGCGCCAGCCCAAAACGTACAGCGGCAGGTTCAGGAGCAGGTAGAGCAGGCTCACCGACCAGACCGGGGCCAGATAGTGGATCAACAGGGCCAGGCCGGTGAAACCGCCGCTCAAAAACCCCCGCGGCAGCAGGATGCCGTTGACCGCGACGGCGGTCAGCAGGCTGCCGACGCAGAGCAGGATCAGGCTCAACGTCCACCGGCCGATCTGGCGGCCCATGGCCATGGCGGTCCTCCGGCCCCCGGTCTCAGCCCTGGCGGGACAGGGCCATCATCTTGTAGATCGGCAGACCCGCGGCCAGGGCGATGTCCTCGGTGGAAAGATAATGGCCGATGCTTTTGTCCATCAACACGTTGCCGTCGGCCGGGAACTCCTCGTCGCCGGCCCAGAGCACCAGGAGGAACTCCACCCGGGGAAAGGCGCGCACGATCACCGAGGCGTCGCCCGCCTCGCCGCCCTCGCGGCCGCCCACCTTCACCGCCAGGGTCTTGAGGAGCTCCGGCCGCTGCCCGAAAAAGCCCACCAGGGGGTCCTTGGCCCTTTTCACGAAGGCCGACCAGTAGAACTCCCCCGCCTCCACCTCGCGGAAGGTGATCCACTCGCCCGTCACCGGCGCGCCGTCGGCCCGGGCCAGATAGTGCAGCACCAGGGCCTGCTCGGCCAGGGGCAGGGCCGGGCCGTCGTCGCGATGGCCGACCGTCATGGCCCCCTGAGGGTCGCGGGTGATCTGCAGCGGCCGGCCGTAATAATGCAGGCGCAGGCTCCCGTCGGCGTCCAGCTCCGCCCCGGAGCGCCGGGCCACCTCGGCCAGGTCGGCCCCGGCCAGCTCCTGGGCCGCCAGGTCGAAACTCATTTGATAGTCGTCCACGCGGGCCATGCCGCCTTCTCCTCCGCGCTCCGGCGGTCCCAGGCTCAGTCCAGTCCCCCGGTCCTGCCGCCGGTTGATCGCCCAAGTACTTTTCACACCAACATAATACCGGATCAGCAATCCGAACCTGGGCCGACGGTGAGCTCCGCGCCCACCCTTTTTGTCATTGCGAGGAGCGAAGCGACGCGGCAATCTCTCCCGGCTTTCCTAGTCCATTCCACGCATCCAGATAATATCGCAAGAGATTGCTTCGCTTCGCTCGCAAATGGCACGTTAACGCCCACGGCGACGCCTTGGGGGTGTCAACCGGCCCTACTCGCGGTGCTCGGGCCGGCTGATGTCCACCAGCTCGCCGTATTCCATCTTCACCACCCGGTCGGCCAGGTGGAAGAAACGGTCGTCGTGGCTCACCGCCACCACGGTGCGCCCCATGGCCTTGAGCCGGGGCAGGAACTCCTCGTAGAAATAGCGCCGGAACTGGGGGTCCAGGTCGGCGGCCACCTCGTCGAAGACGAAGATGGGCTTGTTCTCGATGTAGGTGCAGATCATGGCCAGGCGGCGTTTCTGCCCGCTGCTCAGGTTGAGGTTGGTGAAGCGCCCCTCCTTGAAATCGGTCTGCCCGGTCAGATCCATGGTCTCGATCAGCTCCCGGATCAGGGCCTCGTTGACCTCCCCCAACCCGTAGAGCCGGTCGAAGAGATGGAAGTCGCTGAAGATGATCGTGAAGCTATCCCGGTAGTGGGCGTAGGAGGCCTGGTCCACGTCGACGCCGTCCACGAAGATGGTCCCGGCGGTGGGGTAGTACAGGCCGGTGATCAGCTTGAGCAGGGTGGACTTTCCGCTGCCGTTGCCGCCCACGATGAACAGGATCTCGCCCCGGTTGAGGTCCAGGTCCAAAGGTCCCAGGTGGAAGCCCTGCCCCCCGTTGCCGTTGGTGGTGTAGCGGAAGCTGATTCCCCGCAGCATGATGCGTTGGAAGTTCTCCCCCGGCAGGGGGCTCTCCGCGGCCGTCGCTTTGGTGTCGTCGGCCTGCTCCAGCTTTTTTTCCAGGGCCTCGATCTCGGTCAGGGCGAATTCGGCCTTGTAGATGTTGGGCAACAGCGCCACCACCTGGCCCAGCGGGCCCAGGGTGAACAACACCACGGTGACGATGTTGTGCAGGTTGGTGCTGTCCTTGTCGCCCATCTGGGGCAGCACGAAGACGATGGCCGCGATCAGGAACATGAAGAAGGACTGGGCGAAGATGTAGTTGTTGATGGCCAGGATCTCGCTGTCGATCTTGGCCGCCCGGGCGTCCATCGACCCGGCCCGCAGATAGTTCTCGTACAGATCCCGGCCCCGGGCCGAGTTGATCTTGACCTCCTTGAAGCCGTCCACCAGGTTGTTGAGATGTCTGAGGAACCGCCCCTCCCGCTCCTTGGTCTGGGCCAGCTTCTGGTTGATCTTCTTCTGGGTGCCCTGGTAGATCACGATCGAGGCCCCGATGATGATCGAGCACAGGATCAGGGCCATCGGCGAGAGCACGGCCACGTAGGCGAAGCTGGCCGCCAGCATCACCGCCGAGGAGAGCGTCACCGTGATATAACGCGCCGCCTCGAACAGCACGTCGGTGTGCTCCAAGAGGTTTTTGTAGACCTGGGTGCGGTCCAGGCGTTCGAAGGAGCGCAGGTCCGAGCGCCGCAGCTTGTCGGCGATGCGCAACTGGGTGTCGTAGATGATCTGCCCGGCCCGGGTCACGGTCTGGGCGAAGGCGTACTTGTTGGCCAGGGCGAAGGCCGCGATGCAGACCATGAACAGCGCGAAGAGCCGGAAGTTCAGGCTCTCGGCGTCGGTCCGCTCCCCGGCCTGGTTGATGATCACCAGGCAGGCCGCCTGCAACAGGCCCGAGACCGCCGCCGCCGCCAGGATCTTCAGCCCCTCGCGGCCGAAACCGGCGCCCAACAGCCTGATGAAGCGCGAATTGAAACCAAACATCCCGACCTTCCGGCAACACCCGTCCATCACGCCCCGCGGCGCAACCTCTAACATGCCATCAACCCCGCCCCGGGGCAACCGCTAATGATGGCGCGGGGATGGGGAGGGAATGGGGAGAGACGGGAAGATGCGCGGGGGGACCTTTTTCGTGCCGAAAAAGGTTCCCCCCGCACCCCCCTCCCAAAAGGCGCGGTCATGGGGCCAAGCCCAATGGCCTGGGGGGGGGAGGAGGGTGGACCGGAACGGGGCGGTCCAGGCTGGAGGGCCACCAAGGGCCGGGGTAAGATAGGGCCATGGCCAAGCGCAAGAAGAAAAAGGCCGAAACAGCGGCCCCAGCCAAGCCCGCGCCGGTGGGTCCTTTCCACGCTCCCTTCGCCGGATTGGGCCAGGCCCTGCGCGCCGCCCCGCCACCGCCACCGCCGGCCCCCAAGCCCGCCCCCCCGCCGGAGCCGGAGCCCGAGCCGGGCGAGGACGAGCTTTTCGCCCGGGCCATGGCCGACGTGCGCCCGGTGGAGCGCGGACCCCGCCGCGCCACCCGGCCCGACGCCCCCCGCCCCCGCCTGGAAAAGGCCCCGGACGAGGACTTGGAGGTCCTGGCCCAGTTGGCCGACCTGGTGGCCGGCGAGGCGGAGTTCGACCTGCGTTTCAGCGACGAGTACGTGCAGGGGGCCCTGGACGGGGTGGGCCCCGAGTTGATGGACCGCCTGCACCAGGGCGAGTTCCCGGTCCAGGACTACCTGGACCTGCACGGCCTGGGTCTGGTCGAGGCCCAGAACGCGGTGGAACAATTCCTGGTCAACGCCCAGACCCGGGGCCTGCGCCACGTGCTCATCGTCCACGGCCGGGGCTTCCGCTCCCCCGGCGGCATCCCGGTGCTCAAGACCGCCCTGACCCAATGGCTGGGCCAGAAGCGCCTGGCCAAGCGGGTGCTGGCCTTTTGCACCGCCCGGCAGCGCGACGGCGGACCGGGCGCGGTCTACGTGCTGCTGCGCAAATGGCAGGGCCGGGCCGGCCGCCGCTGGTGATTACCCGCCCCACCCTGGTCCTCGCCAACTGATAAGCCTTCCTGAAGTCTTGCAGCCCTTCCGGGCGTGCTTACCTTTTTGCTAACCTGATGGTTGAGCGAGCGCTCGGCCATCGGCCGCGCCCAAGCTTCTCGGCTTGGGCCGTTTGTTGAGGGTCGCCGGCTTCCGGACGTCGACCCTGAGCAAACGAAAACTTCTCCAGAAAACCGGAAAGGAACCTGCCATGCGTTTCGACAAGTTCACCGTCAAGTCCCAGGAGGTGGTCCAGGCGGCCATGAGTCTGGCCTCGCGCCGGGGCAACCCCCAGATCGAGCCGGTGCACCTGCTGTCGGTGATGCTGGAGACCAGCCAGGAGATCGCCCGTCCGGTGGTGGGCAAGCTGGGCGCGAGCCCCGAGCGCCTGATCGAGGAGTTGGAGACCGCCCAGCAGAAGCTGCCCCAGGCCAGCGGCGCGGTCAGCCAGCCCGGCCTGGGCCAGGCCGCCTTGCAGGTGATGCAGAACGCGGAGGCCAAGGCCGAGGCCATGCGCGACGAGTACATCAGCATCGAGCACCTTTTGCTGGCCATCGCCGAGAGCAAGGACCCGGCCGGGGAGATCCTGCGCGCGGCCGGGGTCACCCCCGAGGCCATCATGGGGGTCCTGCAGTCCATCCGCGGCACCCAGCGGGTCACCGACCAGAACCCCGAGGACAAGTACCAGGCCCTGAAACGCTACGCCCGCGACCTGACCGAGCTGGCCATGAAGGGCAAGTTGGACCCGGTCATCGGCCGCGACGAGGAGATCCGCCGCACCATCCAGATCCTGAGCCGGCGCACCAAGAACAACCCGGTGTTGATCGGCGAGCCGGGCGTGGGCAAGACCGCCATCGTGGAGGGCCTGGCCCAGCGCATCGTGCAGAAGGACGTGCCCGAGGGCCTCAAGGACAAGCAGGTGGTGGCCCTGGACATGGGCGCGCTGATCGCCGGAGCCAAGTATCGCGGCGAGTTCGAGGACCGGCTCAAGGCGGTGCTCAAGGAGGTCACCGAGGCCCAGGGCCAGATCATCCTCTTCATCGACGAGATGCACACCCTGGTGGGCGCCGGCAAGGCCGAGGGGGCCATGGACGCCGGCAACATGCTCAAGCCGGCCCTGGCCCGGGGCGAGCTGCGCTGCGTGGGCGCCACCACCATCAAGGAGTACCGCCAGAACATCGAGAAGGACGCCGCCCTGGAGCGGCGCTTCGCCCCGGTGCTGGTGACCGAGCCCAGCGTGGAGGACACCATCGCCATCCTGCGCGGGCTCAAGGAAAAGTACGACACCCACCACGGGGTGCGGATCAAGGATGCGGCCCTGGTGGCCGCCGCCACCCTGAGCCACCGTTATATCACCGACCGCTTCCTGCCCGACAAGGCCATCGACCTGATCGACGAGGCGGCCAGCAAGCTCAAAATCGACATCGACTCCATGCCGGCCGAGCTGGACGGCCTGGAGCGGGCCATCACCCAGTTGACCATCGAGGCCGAGGCGCTCAAGAAGGAGACCGACGAGGGCAGCAAACGCCGCCTGGCCAAAGTGCAGCAGGAGATGGAGCAGAAGGCGCAGGAGCGCGACGCCTTGAAGGCCCGCTGGATGCGGGAGAAGGACGCCATCGCCGCCATCCGCCAGGCCAAGGAGGAACTGGGCGGGCTCAAGACCCAACTGGAGCAGGCCCAGCGCCAGGGCGACTTCAACCTGGCCGCCGAGCTGCAATACGGCCGCATCCCGGCCGCCGAGCGCGAGCTGGCCCGGCGCCAGGAGGAATTGGCCGGACTCCAGGGCGAGGGTTCGCTGCTGAAGGAAGAGGTGGACGCCGAGGACGTGGCCGAGGTGGTGGCCAAGTGGACCGGCATCCCGGTCAGCAAGTTGATGGAGGGCGAGCGGGAAAAGCTCCTTACCATGGAGGAGCGCATCGGCCAGCGGGTGGTGGGCCAGAAGGAGGCCGTGGTCGCGGTGGCCAACGCGGTGCGCCGGGCGCGCTCCGGGCTCCAGGACCCCAACCGGCCCATCGGCAGCTTCATCTTCATGGGCCCCACCGGGGTGGGCAAGACCGAGCTGGCCCGGGCCCTGGCCGAGTTCATGTTCGACGACGAGCAGGCCCTGATCCGCCTGGACATGAGCGAGTTCATGGAGAAGCACGCCGTCAGCCGCCTGATCGGCGCGCCTCCGGGGTACGTGGGCTACGAGGAGGGCGGCTACCTCACCGAGGCGGTGCGCCGCCGGCCCTACAGCGTGGTGCTCTTCGACGAGGTGGAGAAGGCCCACCCCGACGTGTTCAACGCCCTGTTGCAGATCCTGGACGACGGCCGCCTGACCGACGGCCAGGGCCGCACCGTGGATTTCAAGAACACCATCATCATCATGACCAGCAACATCGGCAGCCAGTTCATCCAGGACCTGGCCCGCCCCGACCAGCGGGCCAAGATGGAGGAGCTGGTGATGGAGGCCCTGCGCGCCCACTTCAAGCCCGAGTTCCTGAACCGGGTGGACAACGTGGTCATCTTCCACGCCCTGGACCGCGAGCAGATCGGGCGCATCGTGGAGATCCAGCTGGCGCGGCTGAACCGGCTCCTGGCCCAGCGCGGGCTCTCCCTGAGCCTGACCCCGGCGGCACGGGAGTTCCTGGCCGAGGCCGGTTTCGACCCGGTCTATGGCGCGCGCCCGCTGAAACGGGCCATCCAGCGCCACCTCCAGGACGCCCTGGCGCTGAAGATCCTGGATGGAAGCTTCGCCGACGGCGACCAAATCAGCGCCGACGTGGAGGGCGACCGGTTGGTCTTCCGCAAGGCCTAACCAACAGCGCCACCAACCAACCGGGGCGGGGAGAAATCCCCGTCCCAGGTGATTGACCGGCGGGATGAGGCTGTGCTCCTGAACAGCCCTCGCGCCGGACCAAGAAGCCGGCCGACGGGGCGCTCAGGGGCCTGGCTCCGGGATTTGGCCAGAGGTGGGGGGGCGGGGCGTCCTTCGCTGCCCCCCATCGTTCCACCACCGATCCCGGGGTCGGGCCGGCCTATCCCTCAACCGCCTGCTGGAAAACCGCCACGGTTGGCGGGGGGACTTCCGTGTCAGCGCGGCCAATCCCACCGCCGAGCGTGATGCGGCGGTGGAGATGCTGGAGCAAAGCCCGCCCGGTTCCAAACGACCGATCCTGGCTGAGGTGGCAAGGCTCCTGGTTTGAATTCCACCCCCAGTAAACGCCGCTTGAATTGAAGCCATCGGGCTGGGGCCCAAGGAAGAATCCAACTTCGCATTCTTCGCCCCTGGCTAACGCGGTGCACCGCCACCGACCGTGGCCGCCGGATGAGGGGTGGATTTGCCTGCGGGGCTGGGTTACCATTATCGCCCAAAAGAAAATCGGCGGGGACGCTGCGTCCCCAGGAGTCCCGGCTATGACCCCTCTCCCCGTCAAAATTTCACTTTTCGTTACCGACGTGGACGGAACCCTCACCGACGGCGGCATGTACTACACCGCCGAAGGCGAGTACATGAAGCGCTTCGATACCCGCGACGCCAAGGGCCTGGAGCGTCTACGCGCCGCCGGGGTGGAGGTGGCCATCGTCACCCAAGAGGCCAGCCCCATCGTGCTGGCGCGGGCGGCCAAGATGGGCCTGGCCCGGGTCCACATCGGCGAGCGTGACAAGCTGGGGCGGGTCAAGGCCATCTGCGCCGAGTTGGGCATTGACCTGGCCGCCGTGGCCTACGTGGGCGACGACGTCAACGACCTGGAGGTGATGGCCGCGGTGGGGCGTTCCTTCGCCCCGGCCGACGCCCAGCCGCCGGTGGCGGAGGCGGCCAGCGTGCGCCTGACCCGGACCGGCGGTCATGGCGCGGTGCGCGAGGCCGCCGAGTGGGTCCTGGCCCATGCCCTCTGAGCCGGCCCCGGCCTGGCTGCTGGCCACCTCTCAGCCCTTGCTGCGGGAGCTGGTGCCGGTGGCCGAGGCCATGCTCGCCCAAAACGCCTTCCGCCCGGTCTTCATCCCCGCCACCCCCCAAATGCGCGCGGTCTGCCAGGAAACCGCGCCGGCGGGGGCCCAGGTCCTGGATCCGCCCTGGCCCTCGGAACCCCAGCCGGGCCGCCTGGCCGCCGGTCTGGACCGCCGTCTGCCCCTGCCGCTGCTGGCTTGGCGCTGGTCTCGCCGCCGCCTGGGCGCGTCGTTGGCCTGGGCCCGGGAACGGGTGCGCCTGGATCCGCCGGCCGCGGTCCTGGCCGGCTGCGACCGCATCCTGGCCGGCCTGCCCTTCCTGGGCGCGGCCAAGGCCGCCGGCCGCCCGATCTTGCTGGCGCCCTACGCCCTGTCCGGCGACGACTGGCAGCGGCGGCGGCAGAGCCCCTTCCACCGTCTGGACCAGGGACCCCACCGCAGCTTGAAAACCCGCCTGGCCCAGCAGCACCCGGACCAAGTCTGCCAGACCCCGGCGGGCCCGCTATTCTTTTATCCTCCGGCCACCCTGCTGGCCTTGCGCTCCCTGGGTCTGCTGCCCGCGCGGCCCTGGCTGTTGGGTGGCAGTCTGGCCGACCGGGTGGCGGTGGCCGGCGAGGAGGACCGGGAGCGCCTGCTGGCCCTGGGCCTGGCCGAGGACCGGGTGGTGGTCACCGGCCAGCCCAGCCTGGACCTGCTGTTGGCCGCAGGGCGCGACCGTCACCGTCTGCGCGACCTGCTGGTGACCCGCCATGGTCTGGACTCTCGCCGCCCCCTGGCGATTTGGGCGGTGCCCCCCATGGATTGGATGGAGTTCGATGACGAGGCGTCCTATTGGCGGGCCTTACGATCCTGGGCCCAGGCCCTGGGCGGCCTGGAGCTGAACCTGCTCTGGTCCCTGCACCCCAAGAGCGAATCCCCGCTCTACCGCGAGCTGGCGGAACAAACCGGCGGCAGGCTTCTGACCGAACCCATGGCCGAGGCCCTGCCCGCCGCCGACCTGCTGGTGGCCGCCGGCTCCAGCACCCTGCGCTGGGCGGCGATGCTGGGCATACCGGCCCTGGACACCCTGTTCTACCGTCAGCGCGGCGAGGGGTTCGCCGACTACCCCGGCGTGGAATTCGTCGCCGAGCCGGCCCAGGCCGCCCGCGCCGCCCTGAGTCTGCTGACCGACCCGGGCCTGCACCGCTCCCGGGCCCAGGCCCAAAGGCAGCGAGGCGCGCGCCTCTGCGCCCTTGACGGTCAAGCCTGTCCGCGCATAGTGGACTTGGCCCGCCAGCTCGCGGGCTGAGCGGCACGGTTTGACCCTGGGGGCAGGATCAAGTATGTTTGCCGGGATCGGCCTGGCGGTCACCCCGGAGCCGAAAAAATAACAACAAGTTACGACGGTAGTCCACCCTGGGCGCACGGTTCGGCGTCCATCTTGCCGGCGGGCCGACCGAGCTGGAACAGACATGAGCACCAAGCTGGAATTTAGCTTCCGCGATCTCTGGGACATCAACATCAAACGTAATTTGATCAACAAGTTCCGGCTGTTCCTGGGACGATTGGCCGTCAAGTACAAAGCGACGCCATTCTATGAGAGCTATGCCAATCGATTCACGGCCCGAAAGCGGGAACGCCTGAGCCCGGAGGAGGTCGCGGACCTGACCGCCTTCCAGGTGTCGACGGTGGGTGGCACCATCGAGCGTCGCTCGTGCCTGGCTCTGGACGACGCGGTCCTCGCCCACCCCGAGACCGCGCAGGATTACCAGCGAGCGGCCTTGTGGTGTCGGAACCTGCTAGCCGAGCGGCGGGGTGAAATCAGGTCGATGATCAACGTGGGCGCTCGGGTGGACATCGTTTCCAGCTATCTGGCCCCCCTGTTCCCGGAGGTCGAATTCATATCGGTGGATTTCCAACCCAACCTGGCCGAGCACAACGCCATGCTGCCCCAGAGCCCCAACTGGCGTTTCATCAGCGGCTACGCCCTGGATCTTTTCGAGTCCCGCCAGGTCACCGCCGATCTCGTCCTGTTCGCCTCCACCGCCTGCCTGTTCACCGGACCCGAGCTTCGCCACTATCTGGCGGCCTTGAGTAGGTTCGCCAAATACTTGGTCTTCGAGGAGGCCTGGTCTCCCCCGGCCAAGGATCTGCGGCTTTACAAGGTCATCCGGCCCGAGGACGTGGATCCCAACCAACCCTACCTGGGCGGCAAGTACAACATCTATCATCATAATTATTTGGAATTGCTAAAAGAAGCCGGGTTTGAGGTGCTCTTCTCGCGCCTGGTTCCCGAGCCCCGCCGAGAGAGCTTCCTCCTGGAGTTGGCGGCTTACAACCGCTTGCTGGCCGTGAACCCGTCCGGTCAGGCTGCGGGGGGCGGCTCCGGGGCGAGGTAAAACTCGCGCAGCGCCTGAGCCAGTCGCTTGGCGTTCTCGGACGCGGAGACGCCGGTGATCTCGCGCGCCACGTGCTCCAAATAGGCCCGCTTTCCAACCTGCTCCAAGGCCCAGACATAGCGGCGCAGCCGTTCCGGGTCAGGGCGGCAGCCCTGGCGCACCTTTTCCATGGCCTCGGCCAGGGCGGCCATGGTCGGCGTGTGGAAGACGCCCTCGCAGCCCTTGTACCAGGGATGACCGAAGACCAAGGCTGGCTTGCCCAGCACCACCGCCTCCCAGCCCGCGGTCCCGGTGACCACCGCCACCGCCTGGCAGGCCCGGATCAACTCCCCGGCGGGAAAGGTCACCGGCGCCAGGTCCACCTGGGGCAGGCTGACCAGGTCGTCGTAGAAAACCGGCGAACGGCTGTAGCTGCCACGATAGAAATACAGGAAATGACTGCCGTGCTCCTTGACCAGGATCCGCCAGCCTTCAGGCAGGGCGTGGGCCAGCATCTCCACCATCAGGTACTGGTCGACGAAGACCCCGCCGTCGGGGCTGGTGGTCTTTTCGGGCTGGTAGTGCAGGGGCGCGAAGATGAAGGGGCGGCTTAGGTCCGGCGGGCGGCAGAGGGACTGGTAATGCTGCTGGAGGGCCTGGTTGCGCCGCTGGGCCAGGGCCCGGTGCCGTCGCCAGGCCGGTCCGCTGATGAACGAGCGTTCCAACCTGGTTTCGCGCAACTTGATGTAGTTGGGCGGCGCTGGGCGGCTGGCGTTGGTTCGGACCTGGCGGGCCAGGTCGACCAGGCGGCCGGGGTGGCGCAGGTAGCCCAACCCTTGCCGCCACCAGGGGGCCCGGGGCTGCATTTTATTGGACTGCCACTGCACCCAATATGGTTGGGGGGCTTGGGCCGGCTGGGTGATGCGGATGAGTTCGCGCTCCGCGTCCTCCGACAGGGCTAGGCCGGCCGAGCTGGGACGCTCCAAGGCCTGGGCGTAGGCGGCGGCCACCGCCGGATACTGGTATTCGAAGCGTTCCAGGGGAAAGACCAGGCGCAAGGGCGGGGCCTTGTGGAAGTGGACCATGCGCAGGCCCCAATGGGCGCAAAGGGCGTAGATGGCGTAATCGTAGATGGCGTGCGGAGACTCCGGAAAGACCACCAGGTCGGGGCTAAGGCGGCGCAGAACCCCGCCCCAGTAGGCCAACAGCCGCCGCCAGTGGCGCATGCGTTCGGCCAGGCTGAAGCAGTGGCCGGGGTCCATGCGGTCCATCATCCACAGGGCGATGGCCTGGTGAAAGGCCAGCCCGCTCAACAGGGCCTGGTCCACCGGCAGGGGCGTCAGATCGGTCATTTCCGGGGCCGGGATGCCCCGCGCCGCCGCCATGTTGTCGTGGAAAACGACCCCGGGGAAGCTCTCGCACACCGCGGGGCGATGCTCCGCCTCCATCACCCAGTAGACCGGCCGCCAGCCGTCCCGCCGCTGGAGCTCGCGAAAGACCTCCAGCCATTCCGGCATCAGGCCCTCCACCACCATGACCTTGACCGTCATGCGCCATCGCTCCCGCTGGGCAATCCCCGGGGCGGCGCGGGTTCGGCGCGCCAGTCGTATTCATCCACGAACACCCCCGGCGGCAGCTTACCGGTGCCATAGAAATCACCGGAGGAAACCTCCAGCAGCGCCGCGTCATGGATGCGGTCGGCCCGCTCCCCCTGCACCGTGGCCGTCACCCCCAATTGATAGGCGCCAGGGGCCAGGCGCAGACGCGGCACTCGGCACACCAGGCATCCGCGCGGTGGCAAGCTCAGGAAATCCTGGCCAACGATGACCGACTCCATTTGCATCAACCGCTGGCCCATTTGGCTGTTCACCCAAAACCAGACCGATACGTTGTTCAGCGGCTCCCCTTTGGGCGCGATGTAGTCAAAGACGAAATCCACCGTGTCGCCGGTGGCCGTCGTTTCCAGTTCCCGCCCCTCGGGCGTGCGCAGCTTGAAGCCGGTGAATCGCAGGGCGCCGTTGCCGCTGCGGTCGGTGACCTGGTCCAGGGGGGTGCTCTGGGCCTTTTCCATGCTGGCCTGGTAATACTTGCGCACGATGTCGTCTGGCGCACCGTCGTCCACCAGCCGGCCCTGATTCAGCCAGATGGCCCGGGAGCAGAGGTTGGTGACCGCCTCCAGGTTATGGCTGACGAACAAAATGGTGCGCCCCTCGCTGGCCACCGAACCCATCTTGCCCAGGCACTTGCGCTGGAAAGCCGCGTCGCCCACCGCCAGAACCTCGTCCACGATCAGGATCTCCGGTTCGAGATGGGCGGCCACCGCGAAGGCCAGACGCACAAACATGCCGCTGGAGTAGAACTTCACCGGGGTGTCGATGAAGCGGGCCACCCCCGAGAATTCCACGATCTCCTCGAACTTGGCGTCCACCTCGGCTTTTTTCATGCCCATGATGGCGCCGTTGAGGTAGATGTTCTCGCGTCCGGAGAGCTCGGGGTGGAAGCCGGTGCCCACCTGGAGCAGGCAGCCCAGCCGCCCCCGCACCAGGGCCTGGCCGGTGGTGGGTTCGGTGATGCGGGCCAGGATCTTGAGCAGAGTGGTCTTGCCGGCGCCATTGCTGCCGACGATGCCCAACACCTCGCCGGGCTGCAGGTCCAGATCCAGGTCGCGCAGGGCCCAGAGGGTCTCCGCCTCGCTGGCCTGGCTGAGGCTGCGGCGCAGATAGCGGAAGGGCGCCAGCAACCGCCCGCCCAGGCTGCGCACCCCGGCCGCCCGCTCCTCGGCGACGCCCAGGCGGTAGCGCTTGCCCAACCCCCGCACCTCGATGGCAGGTTGCGTCATGCTTCTTCCGCCATGGCCTAGAGCAGGTCCACGATGTTGCGCTCGGTGCGGGCGAAAAAGAACGCTCCGCTGACCAGGGCCAGGGCCACGATGCCGCTGGAGATGACCAAGGCCAGGTCCGGGGCCGGCCCGCTGCCCAACAGGCTCCAACGGAAGCCTTCGATCACCCCCACCATGGGGTTGAGCCGATATAGGAACCGGTAGGCCTCGGGGACCATGCTGGAGGGATAGACCACCGGGGTCAGGTACATGAAGACCTGGAGCAGGTGCTCCACCGCGAAGCTGACATCGCGGTATTTGACCGCCAGGGTGGCCAACCAGAGGCCGGCGGCCAGGGCGGTGGCCAAGGCCAGCAGGAGGAATGCCGGCAGAAACACCACCTGCCAACCGGGGAAGACCCCATAATAGACCATCATCAGCAGGACGATGACGAAGGCCATGAAAAAATCCACCAGGCCGGTGAAGGCGGTGGACAAGGGCACCACCAGGCGGGGGAAATAGACCTTGGAGATGACGCCCATGTTGGAGACCAGGCTGCCGGCGGATTTGCTCACCGCCACGGTGAAGAACTGCCAGGGCAACAGCGCCGCGAAGCTGAACAAGGGATAGGGCAGTCCATCGGAGGCGAAACCGGCCATGCGGCCAAAGACCAAGGTGAACACCACCATGGTGATGAACGGCTTGAGAACGATCCACAACGGGCCCAGGGCCATCTGGCGATAGCGGCCCTTGATCTCGCGCCAGACCAGAAAATAGAGAAGCTCTCGGAATTCCCAGACCTCCCCCAGGCGCAGGGCGGCCCAGCCGCGATGGGCCTTGATGATCACGCTATGCTGGGGTTGGCTTTCCATCCGCGCCTCGGGTTTGCTGGCCCTGCCCGGCTCTAGCAGGCTGGTTCCGGGTTTTCGCTTTTGCGCAAACGCTGGCGGGCCTGCGCCTCGCTTGGGTAGATGCGTTTGACGCCGTCGCCCAGGGCGATTTCGATTTGACGGATGTCCCTCACCAGCCGGATCATGCCCTGGCGCTCCACGCTGGCGGCCTGGTCGCTGCCCCACATGGCCCGGTCCAGGGTGATGTGCCGCTCCACCAGGCAGGCCCCCAGCACCACCGCGGCCAGGGTGGGCGAAAGCCCGACCTCGTGCCCGGAATAGCCCACCGGGCACTCGAAACGTTGGCGCAGGGTTTGGATCATGCGCAGGTTCAGTTCCTCGGGCGGGCAGGGATAGGTGCTGGTGCAGTGGGTGATCACCAAGCGCTCGCGACCCAAACCCTCCACCGCCTGGTCCACCTCCTCCATGGTGGACATGCCGGTGGACAGCACCACCGGCTTGCCGGTCTGGCGGACCTTGGCCAGCAGCTCATGGTCGGTCAGACAGGCCGACGCCACCTTGAAGCAGGGGGTGTCGAACTGGGCCATGAAGTCCACCGACTCGGTGTCCCAGCAAGAGGCGAACCAGAGAATGCCCTTCTGGTGGCAATAGCGGTCGATCTCCCGATATTCATCGCGCCCGAACTCCACCCGACGGCGGTAGTCCAGGTAGGACATCAGGCCCCAAGGGGTTTCGCGCACCACGTTGCGATAGGCATCGGGCACGCACAGCTCGGGAGTGCGCTTCTGAAACTTGACCGCGTCGCAGCCGGCCTCCAGGGCCAGGTCGATCAGGCGTTTGGCCAACTCCAGATCGCCGTTGTGGTTGATGCCGATCTCGGCGATGATGAAAACCGGCTGGCCGGGGCCCACCGATTTGGGGCCGATGCGCACGACGTCGGGCATGGCGCCTCCTTAGCGATAGCTGGGACCGAGCCCAGGACTGGCCAATAATTACCTGGAAGCAGACTGGGACGCAAGCCCGGGGCCTACTGGGCGCAATCCCGCTCCTGCAGGTGGGCGACAAAGGCGCTCAGAAGGTCCAGGCCGCTATCCTGGCTTTTTTCGGGGTGAAACTGCACGCCAAAGAGGTTGCCCGACTCGATGCCAGCCACCACCTCTTGGCCGCCATAGTCGATCACGGCGCTGACCGCTTGCGGGTCCTTGGCGACGAGGTGGTAGCTGTGCACAAAATAAAAGGAACCGCTAGGGGAGCAGTCGGCGAAAAGCGCTCCTGGTCGCCGCACCTCCAACTGGTACCAGCCGATATTGGGCACCCGAAAGCCGGGTCGCGGTCGCAGGGCCTCCACCCGACCGGCCACCAGGCCCAGCCCAGGTTGGGCGCCGCCTTCGTCGCCTTCCTCGGCCATCAGCTGCATGCCAAGGCAAATGCCCAACAGGGGACGGCGGCGCTCCAGGGCGTGGCGGCGCAGGGGCTCCACCAAACCCAGCCGCCGCAGGCTGGCCATGCCGTCGCCAAAGGCGCCCACCCCGGGCAGGATCACGGTCTTGGCATCTTCCAGGGCCGCAGGGTCATTGGTCACCCGGACCTCCGCCCCCACCCGGGAAAAGGCGTTGATCACCGATTGCAGGTTGCCCAGTCCCATGTCGATCAAATGCAGCATCTGGCCTCGGGCTGATCGGCGGCGCCGGGCGCCGCGCTGGTGCGGGGGGATGGCCCCGGCTGTTTTTTCATGGCCGCGCCTGTCTCGGGCGGCGCCTCTCTGGACCAAGGTGTAACCTAACCGCTCCGAAATGCAATCGTAAAATCATCTCCCCCGCCCACCCTCCTCCCGGCGGTAGAGCGCTGGCTGCGGTTTGGTCGGCTCCCGCCATGGGTCGTCCGGGCCCAACCGCGGCATGGGCTGGACAGGGCGCGGTTTTGCTGTTAAGTAAGATAAGGCAATGGATTGATTAATCATCATTATCGTCTAGTTCGACGTGGCGTGGCTGGAATGGGCGATCCCCCCCTGGTCCTAGGTGTAGATGCTAAATAGGTTGTCCACATGGTTCCGAGCATGGAGACTGGTGATTGAGCGTCACCCAGACTCTTGCACGGAGGTCCAC
>JAIWNN010000134.1 GCA_020216805.1 Desulfarculus sp.
CAAGCTTGGAGCCCAGGCCCAGCTCGATGAAGCCACCGGTGGACTTGTCGGCGCTGGTGAACTTGGCGTTCAGGTAGGAGTGGCCGGCCAGGTTCACGAACGCGGTGGTCACATCCTCTTTGCCGTTGCTGGTCAGCTCCTTGGACTGTTTTTGATAGCCGAAGTCGGTCAGGATGCGGCCGCCGACCACGACGTTGGTTCCGGGGGCGTCGGCGGCCAGGACCGGCATCGCCAGACCCAGCACCGCCACCGCCGCCAGGATGGTGAACAGCTTCTTCATTGCTTCCCTCACTCCTTTTCTAGCAGTTACCAGCTTCGCGGCGCGGACGTCCACCCATGGACGCGCGCCGGCTTACCGCGCTCGGGCGCGGGCGCACCCCGAACCCGCGACCGAGTTTTGGCCAGTGGGCGCCAACCCCTCTGGCCGCTCCCCAAGCCGGCCAAACCCTAAAAGCCAACCTGGTTCGTTTGTGAAACTAGCATTCTAGCCTTTGTCACGTCAACTTGTTTTTGTCGTGACATTTTTGTAGCTCCGACCAATGGCCTGCTTTTAAATGGTGAATCACAATCATGAATTATTTATGAGATCATCTGATTATCGATATCATGGAGATTAGTATTGATAAGCTTATAACTAGTTTAGTAATTTTACTCCTGTGACGATAATGGCTTTTAATTAATATTTCAGGTTATATGTCATCTATACAAGCATCGCTCCGGCGCCGGTGGCGAACCGCCGTCGCCGGGGGCCGAAACGTGGCCCAACCTCAACCCGCGTGAACCAGGAGGGGGCCGCCTTGGCCCGCGAACCGGCGTCGGTGGTGACCGAGGGCGGCCCGGGACTGGGATCGCTCGCCGGAGGCGCGGGCGGGGAGCGGTCAGGGAGGGGTGATGGCAGCCCGGGGCGGTTTTGCGCGCCCCGCCCGGATGGGCCGGTGGGGGCCAGGGAGTCGGCCCCGGGGTCGCCGGGGGCGCAAGCGGCGGGACGGGCCGCCGGGGGCGGCCCGTCCCGCTTTGATCGGTGTCTTAGGGCCCTAGTAGACGCCCAGCAGGTTCAGGGCCAGGATGGTCAGGCCCACCACCGCGATGCGCTTGACCCACAGGGGGCTGACCCGCTTGGCGATCTGGGGGGCGATGTAGCCGCCCAGGATCGCGGCCGGGAACATGACCAGGAACAGGAGCAGGTCGAAGTTGCCGAACTGGTAGTGGCGCATGCTGCCCATCAGGGTGTTGAAGAAGATGGCCAGCAGCGAGCTGCCCACCACCACGAACATGGGCAGCCGCAGGCCCACCGTCATCAGCGGCACCATGAAGGGCCCTCCGCCGAAGCCGAACATGGAGGACACGATGGCGATCAGGAACGCGCCCAGGCAACCCAGGACGATGTTGACCTTGAACTCTTGACCCATGAAGTTAACGATCATGGTCTTAACTCCTCGTATTCTGGTGGTTTTATCCGCGTGTGCTCCACCCGCCTAGCACTTGGGCGCTTCACCCTTGCGGGCCTTGGCCGCCTGCTCCGCCATGAGCTTGCATTGCTTGAGCACCTCCTGCTCCTTCTTGTTCTTGGCCAGATAGCCCGGCGTGGTCTGCCAGAGCATCAGGGCCGCCAGGACGAGCAGGATCCACCCGAAAACGAACTTGAACTGGTCCAGGGTTATCAGCTCGGTGAGCTTGGGGCCGATGAAGCCGCCCACCAGCATGGCCAGGCCCATGGTCACCCCCAGCTTCCAGTTGATGAACTTGATCTTGGAATAGTTGTAGATGCCGCTGCCCTGGGAGAACAGCACGGTGGGCATCACCGTGCCGGCCACGATGGTGTGCGGCAGTGGCCAGATGGAGACCAGCAGCGGGTTGAGGATGAAGCCGCCGCCGGCGCCCATCAGCACCCCGAAGGTGCCGATGGCCAGGGAGAGCAGGAAGGGCCAGAACAGGTTGATGCTGGTGCCGGCGTTGCTCATGTACACGATGGGGAAAGTGATGGCGTTGTCGAGCTTGACCGGCTGGCTGCGGGTGGTCTGGTCCACCACCGCCGCCACGAAATAGTCGCCGGGGGCCGAGCCCTCGGGAAGCTGGATCACGGCCTTGAACGATCCGTCGGGGGCGCTCTCCACCCCGGTCGCGAAGACCTTGCCCGGGCTGCGGAACCGGGTCTTGACCAGTTGCATGGCCCGGCGGCGGCTCTCCTTGTCGTCCAGCTTGGGCAGCAGATCGCCGCGGCTGCCGATGACGCTGGCCAGGAACGAGGCCTGGTAGGTCTCGATGGCGGCCTGGGCCGGCTGGGTGAAGGCGGCCTCGGCCCCCAATTTCTTGAGCGCCTCGCCAAAGGACCACTGCTTGCCCTGGGCCTTGACCTCATCCAGGGCGGCCTGACGGTCCTTGGGCAGCACGATCCGATAGAAGGCTGGCATTTCGTACGTTAAATAGAGCTTGTAGGGGATGACCCCGTCCTTGCCGGGCTTGGAGTCGAAAAACGACGCCCGCACCCGCGCCGCCGCCCACATCTCCAGCATCACCGGCTTGCCGGCCGGGGCCTGGCCGCTGACGGTGATCTGGCCGCCGTTGTCCAGGTGAACCTGATCCACCTTGAGGGTCAGCGCGGCGGACGCGGCGGGCGGCTGAGGCCCGGGGGAGGTCCCGGCATTGGGGTTTTCCTCGGCCCACAGGCCGGCCACGGCGCCGATCAGGCCAAAAGCCGCGACCAGGCAGGCCAGCCCCATCATCTTGGCGGGTTTATGCATCGTTGCCTCCTCTCGACTAGGTTGCGCGGGTCAAGCGCCCAAACGCCGGGCCGACAGCGGCGAAGCGCCGGAGGGCGACCGGACGGCCCGCCCGTCTCCACCACGCCCCGGCGATCCCGCTCACAGCCGCCGGATCAACTCGGCGCACAACTCCTTGAACACCTGGCTTATCTCCATCGAACGCCCCAGCTCCGCCTCCAGGCTGGTGGGTTTGGCGTCCAGGCCGCAGGCCCGGATGTGGTCAAAATCCTCCAGGCGGGTGGAGACGTTGAAGGCCAGGCCGTGCATGGTCACCTTTTCCGGCACCGCCAGCCCGATGGCCGCCAGCTTGCGGCCGGCCACCCAGGCCCCGGGACGCTCCGGGTCCTTCTCCGCGGCCACCCCGAAACGGGCCGCCACCGCCAGGCAGGCCTCCTGCACCGCCTCCACCAGGGTCCGCACCCCCAGCCCCCGGGCCCGCAGGTCCACCACCGGATAGACCACCGCCTGACCCGGGCCGTGATAGGTGACGTCGCCGCCGCGCTCCACCCAATGCAGCTCGAAACCCGCCGCCGCCAATTGAGCGTCGTCCAACAAGACGTTGTCGCGCTGGCCATGCTTGCCCAGGGTGAAGGTGGGCGGGTGCTCCACGCAGATCAGGGCGTCGGGCACCCGGCCGGCCACCCGGTCGGCGTGGCGCTGGCGCATCCGCGCCAGCGACGGGAGATAGTCCAGCCGCCCCCAATCGATGATGTGTAGGTCGTGAACCAGCATGACGCGCATAGCATATATACCCCCTCCCTACCTGGCAAGGGGGTCTTTGAGCCATTGCTCAACTTTCGCTCCCGTTTAGCGTGTTTTTGCTCACACCTGGGCTTTTTCGGAAAAATTACTGATAAGCAAATTTTCCGATTGACCACCCTACATGTTGTGTGTAGTAATGATGTCCGTACTAAATACGGCATGACCGACCGGCGGCTTCATCCCCGTCGGCCCCCGGCCAGCCGGTTACGTCAGCAAAGCGTATCATACGTGAGCGGCCGGTTCCGGTGGGGCGCCGGCGCGGGCAACGGGGAGAGTGAAGATGGCGAATCTGACGGTGGTGGAAGGCGGCTCCCGCCCGAGCAAAAGCTCGGAGACCACGGACATGGCCCTTTTCGTCCGCAGCAGCTCCGAGGAGCTGCAGGGCTGGGACCGCGCCCGCATCGAGGAGGCCCTGATCCGCGAGACGCTGCTGGACGAGGGCACCGCCCGGGACATCGCCCAGGACATCGAGCGCACCATCACCAACGCCGGCATCCAGTTCGTCACCGCCCCCCTGATCCGCGAGCTGGTCAACGCCAAGCTGATCGCCCTGGGCTTGGAGGAGGAGCGCCTGCGCCACACCCGCCTGGGGGTGCCGCTTTTCGACGTGGACAACATGATCCGCCTGCCCAACAAGGAGAACGCCAACGTTCCCCACGGGCCGGAGGCCACCAACCTGACGCTCGCCGAGTCGATCAAGAAGGAATACGCCCTGATCAGCGTCTTCTCGCGCGAGGTGGGCGACGCCCACATGCGCGGCGACCTGCACCTGCACGACCTGGGCTTCGTGGACCGGCCCTACTGCTCGGGCCAGAGCCTGGAATACATCAAGAAATACGGCCTGAACCTGCCCAACTCCCTGGCCCTGGCCAAGCCGGCCAAGCACCCCGAGGTGCTCCTGGCCCACATGGTCAAGTTCGCCGCCGCCCTGCAGTCCAACTTCGCCGGGGCCATCGGCTGGGACGCGGTGAACCTCTTTTTCGCGCCCTATCTGGAGGGGCTGACCGACCGCGAGGTCAAGCAGCTGGCCCAGATCCTGATCTTCGAGTTCAGCCAGCAGGCGGTGGCCCGCGGCGGCCAGGCCATCTTCACCGACATCAACCTCTATTGGGAAGTGCCCAAGCATTTCGAGGACGTGCCGGCCATCGGCCCCAACGGCGAGTACACCGGCAAGACCTACGCCGAGTACGAGAAGGAGGCCCAGCGCTTCGTCTGGATGCTGTTCGAGGTCTTCAAGGAGGGCGACGGCGCTGGCCGGCCCTTCTTCTTCCCCAAGCCCCTGGTGCACATCACCGAAAAGTTCTTCAAGACTCCCGGCCACATGGAGTTCCTGCACCACATCTGCGACGTGGCCTGCGAAAAGGGCAACACCTACTTCGTCTTCGACCGCGGCCAGACCGCCAAGATCAGCGAGTGCTGCCGGCTGTCCTTCAAGCTGGAGAAAAGCGACCTGGAGGACGCCAAGACCCCCTGGAAGATGCGCTACAGCGCCCTGCAGAACGTGACCATCAACCTGCCGCGCATCGCCTACCTGGCCGAGGGCGACGACACCCGCCTGTTCCAGATCCTGCGCCAAAAGATCGAACTGGCGGTCAAGGCCCACCTGGAAAAGCGGGCCTTCATCCAGCAGCTCCTGGACCACGGCCCCACCGGCCCCCTGGCCCTGTTGGCCATGAACCTGGACGGCCAACCCTACCTGCGCATGCACCGGGTCACCTACCTGGTGGGCATGGTGGGCCTCAACGAAATGGTCCAGGAGCACCTGGGCCAGCAGTTGCACGAATCGGAGGAGGCCATGCGCTTCGGCCTCAAGGTCATCGCCCACATGAAGCTCCTCTGCGACTATTTCAGCCAAAAGCACGACATGCGCTTCGTGCTGGAGCAGACCCCGGCCGAGTCCACCGCCTACCGCTTCGCCAAGCTGGACCTGAACCAGCACCACGAGAAGGCCCGCCACATCGTCAAGGGCGATCTGTTCAAGGGCGAGGTCTACTACACCAACTCCACCCTGTTCAACGTGGGCGCCACCGTGAACCCCATCGAGCGGGTCAAGCTGGAGGGGCGCTTCCACCCCATCATCGAGGCCGGGGCCATCACCCACGTCTGGCTGGGCGAGCAACGGCCGGCCAAGGAGTCCCTGGCCAACTTCGTGATCAAGATCTTCCGCGACACCAAAAACGACCAGGTGGCCTTCAGCCCCGAGTTCACCTGCTGCAAGTCCTGCCGCCAAAACACCCGCGGCATGCCCGACACCTGCCCCCACTGCGGCAGCCAGGACCTGGACCACATCACCCGCATCACCGGCTACTTCACCCGGGTCTCCTCCTGGAACAAGGGCAAGCTGGGCGAGCTCAAGGACCGCTACAAAAACCCCGGCTTCACCATGGCCGCCGGCGCCGAGCCCGCCAAGGCCGAGGCGGTGTAGGGGATTAGAAAGGTGGCTGGCCGGGGAGAAACTTTTTTGGGAAAAAAGTTTCTCCCCGGACCCCTCTTCAAAAAACTTGGTTCAGGTGTCCGCGTGTATTTCCGCCTTCGGCGGAAATACACGCGGACACCTGAAGGATAAAGCCAAGAGCCTGGCATGCTGACCAGCGCCACTCAACCCACCAACCCGGCGCATCCGCAGGATGCGCGCGAAAAGTTTTTCGGGGAAGGGGTCCGGGGAAACCCCCTTTTTTCAAAAAGGGGGTTTCCCCGGGAGTCTTGCCCAAATGACGGCCAAGGGAGGATTTAGAAGATGACCTTGTTCACGAAGCCTGGGTGCGAGAAGTGCGATTACATCAAGGATCGCTTCAACCTGGGTGAGATGGGGGTGGCCTTGGAGGTCTTGGGTCCGGACAACCCGGACGCCTTGGCCCACCTGGCTTGGCACGAGCTGGTGGACGTGGCGGAGCGGGAGCTGCCGATCCTGGTGCTGGATGATTCCAGCCACATCGCCGGGGCGATCAAGATCAAGTCCTACCTGACCCAGATGGCGCATGCCTAAGGCGGCCGCGCCGGGCGCCTCCCCGCTGGGCGGGGCTCCGGCCCCGCCGGGGATCGGGACGGCCTGGCCCGAGATCAAGGGCTTTTTGGAGACCAGCTTCATCGACTGGCGGGGGGCCATCGCGGCGGTGGTCTTTTTGCCGGGCTGCAACCTGGCCTGCCCTTTTTGCCACAACCACCAGTTGGTGCATTCTCCGCAGGTCTACCAGAGCCTGGAGCCCGCGCGGGTTTTGGACCGACTGCGGACCTTCGCGGGCTGGGTGGACGGGGTGGTGGTGAGCGGTGGCGAGCCGACCCTGCACCCGGGCCTGGCGGACCTGTGCCAGGCCATCCGGGAGGCCGGCTTCAGGGTCAAGCTGGACAGCAACGGTCTGAAGCCGGAGGTGCTGGAGGACCTGGCCGAGCGGGGGGTGATCGACATGGTGGCCATGGACCTCAAGGCCCCCCTGAACGACCTGGCCTATCGCCGGGCGGCGGGGCGGCCGGTGGACCTGTCGGCCATCCGGCGCTCGGTGGATTTTTTGATCCACTCCGGCCTGGACCACGAGTTCCGTTCCACCATCTGGCCGGCCTGGCACGGCGCGGCGGAGCTCAAGGAGATGGCCCGGGAGCTGAAGGGTTGCCAGGTCTGGACCCTGCAGGCTCTGAACCCACGCAACGCCTGGCGGCCCGAGGAGTTGGGCCCGGGCGCGCCCTACAGCGCCGAGGAGTTGGCCCGGTTGCAGGCCGCCATCGCCGACCCCGCCCGCCGGAGTTTCTAGGGTCATGGCCGGCGGAAGGGGCGGGCTCAGGGTCATCCTCTTCGACGGCGGCCAGGGTCTGTGTCTGTACTTGCGCCTGCCCGACAACCGCCGGCTGCTTTTGGACTGCGCCCCGCGGGCCGGCGCGGCTCCTTTGGCCTATCTGCGCGAACTTGGAGAGATAACTCCCCTGACTCCTCTGGACCGGCTCTGGCGGCCGGCCGGCGAGCCGCCGGAGGCCCCCACCTGGCTGGGGGTCTGGAGCCTGTTGCGGGGCCTGGCCCTGCGGCCGGGCGGGTCCTGGGTCTTCTGGCGCTCCCTGCCGGCCGAGGCCCCGGCCTTCGGCCTCAGCGCCCGGGTCATCCCCCGGGCCGAGCTGGCGGCCCCGCCCCAGGCCGAGCTGTTCGAGCCGGCGGTGCTGGTGCTGGGGCTCACCGCCGCGGAGGTCCTGGAGCTGGGCGGCGGGCCGGCGGACTGGGTGGCCAACGCCAGCCTGGCCCTGAACTGGCCCCGGCTGCCGGGGAGCGACGGCGACCTCTTGGTGGGCGGCGATCTGTCCGAGTCGGCCTGGGAGCGGCTGTTGGGCGATGGCGAGCTGGGCCGGCTCTTGGCCGGGGTGAGCTGCTATTGCGGTCGGGACCAGGAGGAGGGCCTGGACTGCCTCCTGAGCCGGGGGCTGGTGCTCGCGGTGCTGCCCTGGCTGGTGCTGGGGGCCCTGGCCGGGGGCGAGGCCTTGCGCGGGGCCTGTCCGGGGCGCCAGGCGCTTTTCACCCCCGAGGTGGGGATGCTCTCCATCGAGGCCGGGAGCAACGGGGTGCTCAAGGTGCGGGGCGGCCCCCGCCTGGGCAATCCCCTGACCTGGACCGGTCTGGCCCGCCCCCTGGACGATGCCGCCCTGCCCGCCCCGGGGCCCCTGCGCCGGGCCCTGGTCTGAACCGCGGGGAGCCGCGGATGGAAATCGGCGGCCGATGGGGTGTGGATTCGCCGGTTTTTGCGGTTTTCGCGCCGCGGTCCTGATAAAATTCCCCTCAAGCCGCTGGCCAGACCCCCGCCGGGAGCCTGACGGCGGCTTTTTTCGGTTCCAGACACCACCTGAGGGGAGCGGACATGTCCAGCATGCCACGCGCTAAAAGCATCCTGATCCTGGTCTTGTTGGCCATCTTCTGCCTTGGGCTCACCGCCGAGGCCTGGGCCCGGGCCGGGGGCGGCAAGAGCATGGGCAGCTCCGGCAGCCGCAATTTCAGCACCAGCCGGCCCAGCGGCCCCAGCGGCGGCGCCAACACCTATCAGCAGCAGCGGCCGCAGCAGCCCGGCCCCGACCAGTTCCAGCAGCCATCGCCCGGCCTGACCGGCGGCGGCTTCCTGCGCGGCCTGGCCGGCGGCATGCTGGGCGGCTTCGTGGGCTCGATGCTCTTCCGGGGCCTGGCCGGGGCCAGTCCCACGGGCGAGGGGACCGAGGGCGGCGGCATGGGTCTGTTGGACTTCGTGCTCATCGGCCTGCTGCTCTATCTGGCCTATCGTTTCTTCATGCGCCGCCGCCAAGCCCAGACCATACCGGCCGCCGGGCAGAGCCAGTATCAGGCCGAGCCCTTGGGCGGCCAGACCGGGGCGGGCTATCCCCCGCCGCCCCCGCCGCCTCCGCCGTCCGGGGCCTGGGGCGGCGCCGATCCGGCGGCCGACCTGGAGCAGGGCCTGGGCCACATCCGGGCCCTCGACCCGGGCTTCGACCCCCGCTCCTTCGTGGAGCAGGCCGGAGACATCTTCTTCCAAATCCAGGGGGCCTGGACCCGGCGCGACCTGACCAGCGTCGGCCATCTGCTGACCCCCGAGATGCGGGGTCTGCTCCAGACCGAGGCCGACAAGCTCAAGGCCGCTGGCCAGATCAACCGCCTGGAGAACATCGCGGTGCGCTCCATCGACCTCCATCAGGCCTGGCAGGAGGCGGGCCAGGACTACCTGGCCGTGCATCTCTTGGCCAGCCTGCTGGACTACACCGTGGACGAGCGCGAAGGCCAGGTCCTGTCCGGCTCCGACCGCGACCCGGTGAAGTTCGAGGAGATCTGGACCTTCACCCGCCCGGTGGGACCCGGCCCCTGGCGGTTGTCGGCCATCACCCAGATCAACTAGCCTTGGGCCGATCGATCGGCCGGCCACGGGCCGGGCGGGGTTGACCTCGTCCGGCCCGGCCTCTTTTTTCGGTCTCAAGCTCCATCCAGCTTCACCCTCGCGCCCCACTTCGACCGCGAAAACCAGCCCGTCGGACCCGGAAATTATGCTACAACTCCGGTCATCGTGGTCCGCCGCCCCGCATTTCCCCACCCCGCCCCCCCACTGGAGCGATCCCATGACCCACCCCCGCCGCCTCCCCAGCCTCGCCGTCCTGGCCGGCTTGCTGCTGCTCCTGTCCCCGGGATCGGCCCCGGCCGCGCTAGCGACGCCGGCCGCCCCAGCCGAGGAGGAGATGGGCTTTTTCATCACCCCCCAGGTCAAGCGCTTCCTGCGCAGCCACACCTCCTACCAGTTCGGCGATCCCGAGAATCCCAATCTCAACCCCATTAGTCGGCTGGAGTTTCCGCTAAATTCCTGGTGGGCGGGGGTGAACCTGGGCCTCAAGGGGCCCAGCAACTCCCTGGAGCTGGAGCTGTTGGCCGGCCTGCCCGGTCAGGACGACCTGGGGGCGATGCGCGACTCGGATTGGACCGACCCCAACCGGCCTGGACTGCGCACGATCTATTCCGAGACCACCACCAAGCTCAAGGAGAGCTTCACCCTGGACGCCAAGGTCACCCACAGCGTGGGCCAAGCCCTGGGCCTGCCTGGCTGGTTGGACCTAAGGCCCCTCATGGGGGTGCGCTGGCAGCGCTTCGTCTTCACCGGCGGCCCCGGGATGCAGCAGAGCATGGTCTACCAGGGCGGCCAGCCGACCTACGATCAATGGGAATACTTATCCCTGCCCGAGGACACCTTCTGGTTCCGCCAGGAATACCTGCACGCCTACGTGGGTGCGCAGATCGCGGCCGATCTGGGCCGTCTGGGGCTGGGTCGGCCGGGCGGAGGCTGGCGGATCGGGGTCCAGGCCGACCTGGCCCAGGTCTGGGGCGAGAACCGCGACCGCCACCTGCTGCGCGGGGAGCGCAAGACCGAGGAGCGCACCCAGGGCTACGCCTGGCACGCCGGGCTCTCCCTGCGCGCCCCGCTCTGGGACCGGGGGGCCCTGGTGGCCAGCGGCGACTACCTGATCATCCGCACCAGCGGCGAACATCGCTGGACCCAGCCCGAGGAGGAGGTGGACGAGACCTGGGACTACGGGGTGGAGGTCTGGTCGCGCCAGATGAGCTGGAGCCTGGCCCTGGAGATCGAGTTCTAGCCGCCGCCGGGCGGTTGTCGGCCTCCCTAGGGAGGTTTGACACGGCCCAAGGGGCATGATAGTTTTGATGGATAGTTGCGCGTGGTGGCCCATTGGGGCCTAATAGGGAAGACGGTGTAACTCCGTCGCGGTCCCGCCGCTGTGACCGGAGACGAAACCCGCGATTCAGCCACTGCTTCGGGGCAACCGGAGTGGGAAGGCGCGGGGAGTAGGACGACCCGGAAGCCAGAAGACCTGCCCGCGCGGTAAATAGCCCCGTCGAAGCCCGAGGTATGGCGGGCGGGGACCTGGGTCGAAGAAGCAGGGTGCAGACCCCGGGAGCCATCGGGCCCCTGGGGTCTTTGTTTTGCCCCGGGGGTCGGGAGGGTTGCCATGTTACTGTCCCGACTTAACAACCGCCTGGGCCGCGCCTGCGTGCTGGCCCTGGCCCTGGCCGCCCTGGCCGCCCCGGCCCCGGCCGCCGAGACCGCCAAGGCCAAATCCCCCGTCCCGGCCAAGACGGCGGTGCTGCTGGTCACCTTCGGCAGCAGCCACGCCGGGGCCCTGGACCAGGTCAGGCTCATCGAGCCCGAGGTCAGGGCCGCCCATCCGGGGGTGGAGGTGGCCTGGGCCTACACCTCGGCCAAGGTCCGCCAGATCATGGCCCAGCGCGGGGAGAAACTCGACTCGCCGCAGGAGGCCCTGGCCAAGCTCCAGGCCCGGGGCTTCACCAGGATCGTGGTGCAGTCGCTGCACGTGATCCCGGGGGCCGAGTTCCACGACCTGGTCCAGGAGGCGCAAGCCTTCGCCCACCACGGCAAGGGGACGCGGGTGGTCATCGGCTGGCCGCTGCTGAGCGACACCAACGACCTCCAGGCCCTGGCCCGGATCATGCTGCGGGCCGCCGCCCCGGGCCGCCAGCCGGACCAGGCCCTGGTCTGGGTGGGCCACGGCACCCACCATCCGGCCGGGGTGGCCTACCCCGCCCTGGCCCACGCCCTGTCCCAGGTGGACCAGCGGGCCTATCTCGGCACCGTGGAGGGCTATCCCTCCTTTGACGACGTGCTGGGCCAGCTCAAGGCCTCCGGGGTCAAGGCGATCAAGCTGATGCCGCTGTTGACGGTTCTGGGCGAGCACAGCAAGCAGGACATCGCCGGCGATGACGCCGACTCCTGGAAATCGCGCCTGAGCGCGGCCGGCTTTACGGTGACCACCGACCTGACCCCGGTGGCCGGCTACAGCGGCGCCCGCGACCTCTGGCTGGGCCACCTGGCCAAGGCCATGCGGGAATTGCAGGCCGAGAAGAGCGGCCAGGCCAAGAAGGCCCACGCCACGAAATAAGGCTTCTTTCCGGCCCTCCCTCCGGCATGGGAGGGGGGGCCGGCGACCAGGCAGAGCCAGCCAGGGGCCGGGGACGAACCCCGCCCCGGCGGAGAAACGCCCATCATGAACCACCATCCCCCCACCGCCGCCCCGGACCCGCCGCCCCGCCGGGGGCTGCGCCAGGCCCTGATCCTGGGCCTGTTGGCGCTGTTGCTGGCCCTGGTGGTGGTCACCTGCGGCCTGGGCTACATCCGGGTGGCCCCGGACCAGGTGGCCCGGGTGGTCCTGGCCCATCTCACCGGCGGCGAGGCCCCGGTGGCGCGGCTGGTGGACCAGGTGGTCTGGGAGGTGCGCCTGCCCCGCATCCTCAGCGCGGCGGCGGTGGGCGCGGCCCTGGCCCTGGCCGGGGTGGTCTTCCAGGGCATCCTGCTCAACCCCCTGGCCGATCCCTTCACCCTGGGGGTCAGCTCCGGGGCGGCCTTTGGCGCGGCCCTGGCCCTCTGGCTGGGCCTGGCCTTCCTGGGGCCCTACACCGTGGCGCTATTGGCCTTTTTGGGGGCGGTGGCCACCCTGGCGGCGGTGATCGCGCTCGCGGCCAAGGACGGCCAGACCTCGCCCACCAGCCTGATCCTGTCGGGCGTGATCGTGGCCGCCATCCTCTCGGCCGGCATCAGCTTCATCAAGTATCTTTCCGGCGAGCAGGTCTCGGTCATCATCTTCTGGCTGCTGGGCAGCCTGTCCGGCCGCACCTGGCTGGAGGCCGGGCTCACCGGCGGCGCGGTGATCGTGGGTTTTTTGGTCTTCCTGTTCCACGCCCGCGACCTCAACCTGCTCAGCCTGGGCCCCCGGGCGGCGGCGGCCCTGGGGGTGGAGGTGCGCCGGGTGCGCCTGATCCTGCTGATCACCGCCAGCCTGGTCAGCGCCGCGGCGGTGGCGGTGGCCGGGATCATCGGCTTCGTGGGCCTGCTCATCCCGCATCTGATGCGGATGCTGGTGGGGCCGGACAACCGCCTGCTCCTGCCGGCCGCCGGCCTGGCCGGGGCCATGCTGTTGCTCCTGGCCGACACCCTCACCCGCTGGGCCCTGCCCCACGAGGTGCCCATCGGGGTGCTCACCGCCCTGATCGGCGGGCCGTTCTTCTGCTATGTCTTCCGGCGCAAGCAACTGGGGGTGGGACGTGGCTGAGCCGGTCTTCGCCATCCGGGGCCTGTCCTTCGCCTATGGCGCCCAGCCGGTGCTGCGCGGGCTGGACCTCACCATCATCCCCGGCCGCTTCCACGGCCTGGTGGGTCCCAACGGCTGCGGCAAGACCACCCTGCTGGACCTGATGACCGGCCTGCTGCGCCCCGCCGCCGGCTCGGTCAGCTTCCAGGGCCGTCCCCTGGCCGCCTGGCGGGCGGGCGAGCTGGCCCGGAGCCTGAGCCTCACCCCCCAGGAGCCGGGCCTGGGCTTCCCCTACACCGTGCGCGAGACGGTGCTGATGGGCCGCCACGCCTTCATCCCCCGCTTCTCCGCCCCCTCCCCCCGCGACGAGGAGCTGGTGGAGGCGGCGCTCACCCGCCTGGACCTGGTTGCCCTGGCCCACCATCCCGTGACCGAGCTCTCCGGCGGGGAGAAGCAGCGGGTGATCCTGGCCCGGGCCCTGGCCCAGGACGCGCCGGTGATGCTGCTGGACGAGCCCACCAACAACCTGGACGTGCGCCACGCCCTGGCCGCCCTGGGCGAGCTGGAGCGCCTGGTGCGCGAGGAGGGCCGCACCGTGGTGGCGGTGCTGCACGACCTCAACCTGGCCGCCGCCTTCTGCGACCACCTGATCCTGATGGACCAGGGCCGGATCGCGGCCTTTGGCCCCACCCCCGAGGCCCTCTGCGCCGCCAACCTGGAGGCGGTCTTCGGGGTGCGGGCGGCGGTGCGCTGGGACGAGTTCGCCCAGGGCCGGGTGGTGGTCTTCCAGAAGAACGGAGGCGCGGCGTGAAGGCGCGACGGCTGATCATCCCGCTGCTCGCCCTGGCGCTGCTGGCCCTGGCCGCGCCGGCCGCGCCAGTCTCGGCCGCGCCGTCCTTCATCGACGACGCCGGCCAGGAGATCGTCGTCTCCGGCCCCTATCGCCGCATCGTCAGCCTCTACCCGGCCCACACCGACAACCTGGTGGACCTGGGGGCGGGCCATCTGCTGGTCGCCGCCGGTCCCAGCCCCACCCCCTCCGCCCCGGACCTGCCGCTGGTCAGCTATCGCGACGACCCCGAGCGGGTCATGGCCCTGAATCCCGACCTGGTGCTGCTGCGCCCGATGGTGGCCCAGGTCCACCCCCAGTTCGTGGCCCGCCTGCGGCAATTCGGGGTGACGGTGGCCTGCCTCCAGCCCGGCGGGGCGGCCGAGCTCTACCAGTATTGGCGGCGGCTGGGGCTCCTGGCCGGCCGCCAGGCCGAGGCCGAGGCGCTCTGCGCCCGGTTTGAGGCCGATTTGGCCGCCCTCTCGGCCCGGGTGGCCCATATCCCCGAGGCCCAGCGGCCCCGGGTCTTCTTCGAGTCCATCCACCGTCAGTTCAAGACCTTCGCCCCCGACGCCCTGGCCATCTTCGCGCTCACCGCCGCCGGCGGGATCAACGCCGCCGCCGACGCCCAGGGCCTGCGCGACAGCGCCATCGCCGAGTACGGCCACGAGCGGGTGCTGGCCCTGGCCGAGAAGGTGGACGTCTACCTGGCCCAGGTGGGCACCATGAACCGGGTCACGGTGGAGGAGATCGCCGCCACCCCCGGCTTCCAGGCCCTCAAGGCGGTGCGCGCCGGCCGGGTCCACCTGATCGACGAGCCCCTGGTCAGCCGGCCCACCCCCCGCCTGATCGAGGGCGCGCGCCGGATCCAGGCCCTGCTCTACCCCGACCTGCCCCCCGCGCCGGAGGCCCGGCCGTGAAGGCGGTGCTCATCGGCGGGGCGGCCAGCGGGGCGGGCAAGACCACCGTCAGCCTGGCGCTCATCGCCGCCGCCCGGCGGCGGGGGCTGACGGTGGCCGCCTTCAAGGTCGGCCCGGATTTCATCGACCCCGGCCACCACGCCCTGGCCAGCGGCCGGCCCAGCCACAACCTGGACGGCTGGATGCTCACCCCGGCCGAGAACCGGGCCATCTTCGCCCGCCACGCCCAATCCGCCGACCTGGCGGTGATCGAGGGCGTCATGGGCCTCTACGACGGCTTCAGCCCGCTGGAGGAGACCGGCTCCAGCGCCGAGATGGCCAAGCTGATCGGCGCGCCGGTGCTGCTCACCGTGGGCGCGCGCTCCCTGGCCCGCTCCCTGGCCGCCCTGGCCCGGGGCTTCCACGGCTTCGATCCCGATCTCGCCTGGGCCGGGCTGGTCGCCAACCAGGTGGGCGGCCCCGGCCACGTGGAGATCTTGCGCCAGGCCATGACCCTCTGCCCGGGCCTGACCTTCCGGGGCGGCCTGCCCCGCCGGGCCGATCTGGGCTTAAGCGAGCGCCACCTGGGCCTGGTCACCGCCGAGGACGGCGGCCTGGACGCCTCCGCCTTCGCCCGCCTGGCCGACTGGCTGGAAGAGGCCCTGGACCTGGACGCCCTGATCGGCGACCTGCCGGAGCTGACCCCCGCCCCGGCCGCCGACCCGCCCCCGGCCCCGCCCCGGGTGCGTATCGGCCTGGCCCGCGACCGCGCCTTCTGCTTCTACTACGCCGAGAACCTGCGCCGCCTGATGGCCGCCGGGGCGGAGCTGGTCCCCTTCTCGCCCCTGACCGACCCCGGCCTGCCCCCGGACCTGGACGGCCTCTACCTGGGCGGAGGCTATCCCGAGCTGCACGCCGCCCAACTCGCGGCCAACGCCTCCCTGCGGGCCGCGATCCGCGCCTTCGCCCAAGCCGGCGGGGTGATCTACGCCGAGTGCGGCGGCATGATGTACCTGGGGCAATCGCTGGCCGACCTGGACGGCGCGGAGCACCCCATGGCCGAGGTCCTGGACCTGCGCACCCGGATGCTGCCTCGGCTCCAGACCCTGGGCTACCGCCAAGTCGTCACCACCGCCGCCACCCCCCTGGGGCCGGCCGGGACCACCGCCCGGGGCCACGAGTTCCACTACTCCGAGCCCTGCCAGGCCCCCGCCAACCCCAACCCCTACCAGGCCCGGGGACGCAAGGGACCCCAACCCCACACCCTGGCCCTGCTCCAGGACCACACCCTGGCCTCCTACGTCCACCTCCACTTCGGGTCCAACCCCGAACTGGCCCCCAACCTGGTGGCCGCCTGCGCGCGGGGAGGTTTTTAATGAAAGTCGCCGGGGGAAAACTTTTTTGGGAAAAAAGTTTTCCCCCGGACCCCCTTTCAAAAAACTTTTGGCGGACTGCGTTTTCGCATCCCCGCGCCCAGCGCGGGGATGCGAAAACGCAGTCCTGGTGGCCATCCCAGCGCCACGCGAAAACATATATGCCCTTTTAGGAGGGGGTGTGGGGGGACCCTTTTGGGGCACCAAAAGGGTCCCCCCACGAAAAGAAAAAATGACCCAACCCACTGACTGGAACATCGCGCCGGCCGAGATCGAGGCCCGCAGTTTCGCGATCATCGACCACGAGGCCGGGGAGCATGGCTGGGAGCCGGCGGCCTGGACCATCGTGCGCCGGATGATCCACACCAGCGGGGATTTCTCCTGGATCGACACGGTGCGGATGCACCCCGGGGCCATCGCCGCCGGGATCGCCGCCCTGCGGGCCGGCCGGCCGATCTACACCGACACCCGCATGGCCCAGGCCGGCATCGCCAAGGCGCTGCTGGCCCGCTGGGGGGTGGAGCCGCTCTGCCTGGTGGACGACCCGGCCACGGCGGCCATGGCCCAGGCCCGGGGCGTCACCCGCTCCCTGGCCGGCATCGACCTCTCCCTGGAGCGGATGGAGGGCGGCATCTACGCCATCGGCAACGCCCCCACCGCCCTCTATCGCCTGCTGGAGCAGGCGGCGGCCGGCCGGGCCCGGCCCGCCCTGGTCATCGGCCTGCCGGTGGGTTTCGTCAACGCCGCCGAGAGCAAACAGGCCCTGGCCGACCAGGACGCCCTGCCCTATATCACCGCCCTGGGACGCAAGGGCGGCTCCAACCTGGCGGCCGCGGTCGTCAACGCCCTGGCCCGGTTGGCGCTGGAGGAGGAGAGTTAGGGCCAGCCGGGGAACCCCTTTCTTGAAAGAAAGGGGTTCCCCGGACCCCTCCCCAAAGAACTTTATTGGGTTCGCGTTTTTTCCCGCGCGGAGCGCGGGAAAAAA
>JAIWNN010000135.1 GCA_020216805.1 Desulfarculus sp.
GCCGCCACCGGCCCCTGGGGCCGCTTGATGTAGGGCGGCAGGGGCGTCTGGCCCCAGCGCCGGGCCAGCTCCAGGCCGGCCAGCGGCAGGGCGACCAGGGCCCGTCCGCGCTCGCCCCGCTCCAGCACCCGGGCCTTCAGATCCGGGGCGCCCTCCAGGGCCAACTCCCGTCCCGGGGCCAGGGCGCCCAGACCACGCAACAGGACCTGGTGGACCTCGCCGCCGCCGGGCAGGCGGCGCGCCGGCGCGGCCGGGGACAACAGCAGCATCTCCACCCGGCCGCCGCTGGGCTTGCGCCAGTGGGTCCGGGCCGGCACCACCTTGGTGTCGTTGATCACCAAGAGATCGCCCGGGGCCAAGAGCCGGGTCAGGCGGGCCACCCGCTCATGCCGCCAGCCGTCGCCTCCCCGGGGCAGGAACATCAGACGCGCCTGCACCCGCCGTTGGGCCGGACTCTGGGCGATCCGCTCCGGCGGTAAGAAATAGTCATACCCGGCCAGAGGATCGGCCCCTGAGCCGGGCGCCTGGCTGGCTGGGAGCATCACGCACTCCGCCACTGCTCCGAGGACCGGAACGGTACGAACCTGGCCGGAATCCCCCCCCGAACCTGATGTTTTCCGGGGAAAACGCGCCTCGGCCAGCCACCGATCCCGGCCCGAACACCGACCGGCGATGGGCCAAAACGTGTGTCAGGCCCGATGCCTATAAAGGTTGATATGATATGCCCAGGTTCATGGCTTGTCAAGTTGCCCCGGTGACGGTCAATTTCAGCTTGACAGGTCTAGCCGATCAAACGAGGATAGAGACCCAATGATTTCCTGATAACAAAACTCCTAGCCAGGCCGGGGGAAGATCATGTCCCAGGTTTATGTGACTTGCAAGACCGAGGAATGCGGCGCGGAAATCCTCGCCCCTGATTCCGTTCAGGTGCCCGAGGACCAGTTGGCCGCGGTGCTGCACAAGAAAAACTACTACCTCTGCCCCAAGTGCGGCAAGGTGGGGATCTATCTCAAGGAAGACCACCACTACGCCTAAGCGGCTGCGTGCTGTCGCCCTGGGCCGTCGACTCGCGCCGGCGGCCCAGGCCTTTCAGCCCTGCTTGCGCTCGCGCCTGACCAAGCGGCGAATGCCAAGACTGGCCACCAGGCGCAGAAACTCCACCACCAGCAATCCGCCCAGGACGATGGCCGAAATGGTGGCGATGCGGGGCAGGAAATTGTCCCAGGACCAGGCCCGGCCGGAAAAGATGCCCTCGTCCTCCAGCAGGAACGAGAACAACTTGAAGCCGGTGGAGGGGCGCTCGTGCGGCGCGGCGGTGACCTTGCCGATCTGCTCCTGGGGGTTGAACAGGCGGAAGGCCCTCTCCAGGGCTTCTTCCTCCGGGAAGGGCGGCCGCTCACGGGTCAGGCGCACTTGCAGGCGTTTATCCAGCCGATTCAGGCGGCTGGCGCTTTCCAGAAACTGCTGGGTCGCGGCCAGGGGCACGCGCGTCTCGGTGGTGGCCTGGTAGCGCCGCCAGGACTCCCAGTTCTCGTCGCGGAGCATGCGCTCGCCCAGGACCTCCAGGGTCTCGGGCTCCCCCCAGGCCCGGTACCCCATCTCCAACGAGGTCAGCGGCTCCAGGGTGAAGCGGAACTCGTCCTGCTCCCAACCCGCCGACCAGCCTATCATTTCGTGGCCGGTGACCATGACGGCTCCGGCCGCGGCCGGCCCCAGCCCCACCAGCGCCAAGGCTAGGGCTGCGATCCGTCCGGCCAACCAACCCCGATTGTGCAAGCGGCGCGGGCTCATGGCCCTAAATCTAGCACGGCCGGTCCCAGGCTGGCTAGGGCGGCCAATGAGGCCTAGCCCCTATTGACAACGCCGCCTCTCTGACCTAAGGTGCTGCTGATTGGTGACAAATCGATAACTGGAGGTTAGCGTGGCCGCGATGCCCCCGGCAATGGAATTCCACTGGCGACGGCCTCAGACCTTCGTGCCCCTGGCCATGGCCGCCACCACCAGCCCAAGGGCCTTTTTCGCGGCCATGCCCAGGGACGGCGGCTGGCTGCCGCCCCTGGCCTTCCTGCTGGTGGCCCAGGGAATACCGGCTCTGGTCCAGGCCGGATTACAGATTCCCCAGCACGGCCTGGCCGCCTTGGTCGGCATGGCGACCTTTCTGCTCAAGCGCATGACCTATTGTCTGGTCTTCACCGGCCTGATCTGGCTGATGGCGCGTTTTGCCGCCCGGGCCAGCATCGGCTTTGAGACCACTCTGCGGGTGTTTTGCTATTCCTCGGGGATTTGGATCGCCTCGGTGGCGGTTTCGCTGCTTTCGCTGGCCCCGGCGGCCCTGGTCATCGTGTTGGTGGTGCTCTATCACCTCTACCTGATCCAGGCCGGGTTGCAGGTGGTGGGCGACATCCCTACTTTCCAAGCTATCTTGTCGGTGTTGCTGGCGATCGTGGCCTTCATGCTGCTCTGGGTCTTTCTGGCGCCGCCGCTGGGGCTGACACCGCCTCCCACCGCCTCGCCGCCGCCCCTGTCTCCCGGCCAACCCTGATCTGGGTCCAGCGCTAGAAAAATCCTCATCCCGCCTGCATAATTAGGCCGGATCAGGGAAAAAGCCCAGGGCAGGGATCGCGCGGCCTCCACCCACTCCAGCCAGCGAGATGGTCTTGCGCATGAAAAAGGTCCTCAAACTGATCGTGGTCCTGGTCCTGGTGGCCGCCGCCGCCTGGGGCGGCTGGAGCTATTGGCGGTCCAGCCACCAACCCGCCCCCGCGGTGACGGGGACCGAGACCCAGGTCCGCCAGGGCGACATCCGCCGCCTGGTCAGCAGCACCGGCACCGTCAAGCCCCAGGTCGGGGCCCAGGTCAACGTCAGCACCCGGGTCAGCGGCCGGGTGGAGAGCCTGTTGGTGTCCATCGGCCAGGAGGTCAAGGCCGGCCAGGTGGTGGCGGTGATCGAACACAAGGATCTGCAGGCCAAGCTGGAGCAGGCCAAGGCCCAGCTCAACGAGGTCCAGGTCCAGGTCAACCAGGCCCGGGTGGACCTCAAGCGCCAGGAGGCCCTCAAGGCCGAGGATCTGGTTAGCCAGGACGCGGTGGACAAGGCCCGCCAGCAGCTCGAAGTCCTGGTGGCCCGGCTGGAGTCCAACCGGGCCCAAGTGGCCACCGCCCAGGTCAACCTGGACTTCGCCACCATCCGCTCGCCCATCGACGGCGTGGTGGCCACCATCGCCACCCAGCAGGGCGAGACCGTGGCCGCCAGCCTCAACGCCCCCACCTTCATGACCGTGGTGGATCTGGGCCGCCTGCTGGTGGAGGACTACGTGGACGAGACCGACATCGGCCTGGTCAAGTTGGGGCAAAAGGCGTTTTTCACCGTGGAGGCTTTCCCGGACCGTCGCTTCAAGGCCGAGGTCCAGGCCATTCGCCCGGCGGCCAAGCTGGTGGACGACGTGGTCTACTACACCGTGGATCTCAAGATCATGGACGAGTACCGGGGTCTTTTGAAGCCGGAGATGACCGCCAACGTCTCGATCGTGGTGGACCAGCGCCAGGACGTGCTCTGGGTCCCCACCGCCGCGGTGCGGCGCCGAGGCAGCGAAAGCCTGGTATTCCTTAAGGAAAACGGTGAGGTCCGCCAGGTTCCGGTCAAGGTGGGCTGGAGCGAGGGCGCCCGCACCCAGATCCTGGAGGGTCTCAGCGCCGGCCAGACCGTGGTCATCCCCAGCTCCAACCTGGCCGGCCCCAACGGGCCGGCTGGAGGACCGGGCGGCCCCGGTGGGCCGGGCCGCCCCGGGCGCTGAGGAAGCGCGTGATCCATCTCCGGGGCATCACCAAGATCTACGCCACCGGCAAGGTCACCACCCCGGCCCTGCTGGGAGTGGACCTGGACGTGGCCCGAGGCGAGTTCGCGGCCATCATGGGTCCCTCCGGGTCGGGCAAATCCACGGTGATGCACATCATGGGCCTCCTGGACCGACCCACCGACGGCAGTTACCTCCTCGACGGCCAGGAGGTAACCGGGCTGAGCGACGACGCCCTGTCCGCTCTGCGCAACCAGCGCATGGGCTTCGTCTTCCAGTCCTTCCACCTGCTGTCCACCGCCACGGCTCTGAAAAACGTCCTGCTGCCCTTTGTCTACGCCCCCCGCTATCCGGCCGACGCCGAGGAGCGCGGCCGGCGGGCGCTGACCGCGGTGGGCCTGAAGCACCGCCTGCACCACCGCCCCGGCGAGCTCTCCGGCGGCGAGTGCCAGCGGGTGGCGGTGGCCAGGGCCCTGGTCACCGACCCCGAGGTCATCTTCGCCGACGAGCCCACCGGCAACCTGGACCGCCGCGCCACCTACGAGGTGATGGCCATTCTGCAGCGGCTCAACCGCGAGGCCGGCAAGACCGTGATCCTGGTCACCCACGACAACCACGTGGGCGAGATGTGCCGCCGGGTGGTGCGCCTGGTCTATGGCCGCATCGAGAGCGACACCACCGCGCCCGCGCCCCTGGACGCCGCCGCTCTGCTGGCCGCCCTGCCCCCCCGGGAGGAGGACCGGCGGTGAACCGTCTGGGGCGGATGGCCCTCCAGGCCCTGCGCGCCATCTGGGCCGAGCGCGGCTACGCCGCTCTGATGATGATCGGCCTGGTTATCGGCATCAGCTCGGTGACGGTGATCTACGAGATGGGCGAGGGCGTGCGCTCCCAGGTGGTGAGCATGATGTCCTCCATGGGCTTTGGCGCCGACGCCTTTTTCGTGGCCTCGGGCAGCCGCCGGGCCGGCTTCCGCCGGGGTGGCGGGGCCCGGGTCCTCACCGAAAAGGACCTGTCGGAGATCAGCCGCCTGGTCAACGTGGACCTGGTGGTGCCCCAGCTCAGCATCAACCGCGACCGGATCAGCGCCGGCTCCCGCCACACCCTCTCCAACATCTCCGGGGTGGACATCCACTACGCCGCCTCCCGGCGCTGGGACCTGGCCCAGGGCCGTTTCCTGGTGGCGGCCGACGACCGCGACAAGCGTCGGGTGGCGGTGCTGGGCGCCTCCACCGCCAAGGAGTTGTTCCCGGATGGATCGGCGGTGGGCCGCTCCATCCGCATCGGAACCAGCCCCTTCCTGGTGGTGGGGGTCCTGGCCGCCAAGGGTTTCGCGCCCTCGGGCCACGACCGCGACGACCGGGTGCTGGTGCCCCTGTCCACCGCCCAGCGCCGGCTGAGCAAGGAGGACAAGTTCAGCGCCGCGCGGGTGAACCTGGTGGACGCCGGGCAGGTCTCGGACACGGTGGAGGAGGTGCGCGCGATCCTGCGCGCCAACCACCACCTGGGGCCGGAGGTGCCCGACGACTTCACCATCGTCACCCCGGACTCGCTGTTGGAGATGGTCACCCGCCAAAGCCAGGCCATGGTGGCGATGCTGACCTTCATCGCGGCGGTCAGTCTGTTCGTCAGCGGCATCGTGATCATGAACATCATGCTGGTGGCGGTCAGCGAGCGGGCCCACGAGATCGGGGTGCGCCGGGCGGTGGGGGCCACCCGGGGCGACGTCATGGCCCAGATCCTGATGGAATCGCTGTTGGTGGCGCTGATGGGCGGGCTCTGCGGCCTGGGCTTGGGGATGCTGCTGGCCCGAGGCATCGGGGCGGGTATGGACCTGCCGGTGGCCTTCAGCCTGCCCGGCTTCGGCCTCTCCTTTCTGTTCAGCTCCGGGGTGGGTCTGGTCTTCGGGGTCTTTCCCGCCCGCCGGGCGGCCAACCTGGAGCCGGTGGAATGCCTGCGTTAAGCGGCCGTCTGGCGCGCCTGGCCGCCGCCGCCTGGGAGGGGGTGGCCAGTCGGCGGACGCGCTCGGGCCTGGCCGCCCTGGGTCTGATGGTGGGGGTGGCGGCGGTGGTGCTGATGGTGGCCATCGGCCAGGGCACCCGCAACCATGTTCTCAGCCAGGTCACGGCCCTGGGCAGCGACCTGATCACGGTCTGGGCGGCCAAGAGCGCCCCCACCGGGGCCCGGATCACCACCAGCAAGGACAAGGCCTCCCTCTCCCCGGCCGACGCCCAGGTCTTGGGCCGCATGCACGGCGTGCGTTACGCGGTGCCGGGCATCAACCGCAGCCAAAGGATCAGCGCCCAGGGGGTGACCACCGACACCACCCTGGTGGTGGCCCCGCCGGAGATCTTCGCGGTGGAGGGCCACCTCCCGGTGGAGGGCCATTTCTACGGCGAGCGCGAGGAGCGCCTGGCCCAGCGGGTGGCGGTGGTTGGTCCCAGTCTGCGCCAGCGCCTGGTGGGCGAGGCCAGCCTGGTGGGCCAGACCATCGAGATCAAGAAGCAGCCTTTCCTGGTCATCGCCGAGCTGGCCCCCAAGGGCCTGGACCCCAACGGCACCGACCTGGACGACCGCCTCTACCTGCCCCTGCGCACCGGCTTGAGCCGGCTGCTGGGCGGCCGGCGGCACGTGGACTACATCACCGTGCAGGGCGACGGCAGCTACAGCCTGGATCAGCTCCAGGAGGAGATCCGCGCCCTCTTGCGCCAGCGTCACCGCCTGACCGAGCCCGGCCAGCGCGACGATTTCAACATCCACACCCAGTTGGAGACCATCCAGACCCAGGAGGAGTCCAGCCGTCTGTTCAGCGCCCTGATCACCGGGGTGGCCGGCATCAGCCTCCTGGTGGCCGGCATCGGCATCATGGCGGTGATGCTGATCGGCGTGCGCGAGCGCACCCCGGAGATCGGCGTGCGCCGGGCGGTGGGGGCCCGGCGGCGCGACATCCTGGTTCATTTCCTGCTGGAGGCCCTGATCCTGGGACTGGGCGGAGGTCTGGCCGGCGCGGCCTTGGGCCTGGGCCTGGCCGCGTCGGTGCGCCGTTTCAGCGACCTGTCCTATCCCCTGCCCTGGTTCGCGGCCGGGGTGGCGCTGGTGGTCAGTCTGAGCATCGCGCTGGTCTTTGGCCTTTGGCCGGCCCGGCGGGCGGCGGCCCTGACCCCGGTGGAGGCGGTGCGCGACGCCTAGGTCCGGCTACTGAATCGAAATTGTTGCACAAGCCAACTTTGTTCCTTGGCCGGATGGCGACGGTTTGCTATCATTGGTCAGACCAGCCTGCCAGCCCCTCAAGCGACTGCCAACCTTACTTGCCCGGCGGGAGTCAGACAAACTGCCATGCCCTTCATCTCCTTGCGCGGCCTGGATTTTTATTACGAAATCGCCGGCCGGGGCTCCCGGGTGCTGTTCCTGAACATAACCGGCGGCGACCTGCGTCTGCGGCCCAATGTCTTCGACTCCCCCCTGGCCGCCCGCCACGCGGTCCTGGCCCACGACCAGCGCGGCCTGGGTCAGAGCGCCAAGCCGGACCAACCCTACACCATGGCCGACTACGCCGACGACGCCGCCGCCCTGCTGGAGGCCCTGGACTGGGCCCCGGCCGCGGTGGTGGGGGTCTCCTTTGGCGGGATGGTGGCCCAGGAGCTGGCCCTGCGCCACCCCGGGTTGGTCAGCCGCCTGGTGCTGGCCTGCACCAGCAGCGGCGGGGCGGGCGGGTCGTCCTATCCCCTGCACGAGCTGGCCCTCCTGCCCCTGGAGGAGAAGGCCCGTCGGCTGACCGCGCTCAGCGATACCCGCCGCGACGTCTCCTGGCAGGCGGCCCACCCGAACGAGTTCGCGGCCCTGGTGGAGCAGACTCTGGACCGCTTGCGCCTGGGCGCGGACGAGCCCGGCCGGGCGGTGGGGGCCCGGCGGCAGTTGGAGGCCCGGATTGGCCACGACACCCATGGCCGCCTGGGCGCCATCGCGGTCCCGACCCTGGTTTGCGGCGGGCTTTTCGACGGGGTGGCCACTCCGGCGGCGCTGACCAACCTGGCGATGGCCATCGCCGGCGCGCGCCTGGAGTTTTTCCAGGGCGGGCATGCCTTCCTGGATCAGGACCCCCGGGCCTGGGAACGGGTGCTGGCCTTTCTGGCCCAGGGTCAGGAGCCCGCCGCCGGCCTGGTCCACGCCCCGGGCCTGCCCCCCGGCTGGAGCCCGGAGGCCATCCTTCCCGAAATCCTGGGCCAGGCCGCGGTGGCGGTGACGGTATTGGACCTGGAGGGCCGGTTGCTGTTTTTCAACCACTACGCGCCCAAAGTCCTGGACCGCCAACCGGCCTACCTGGGCCGCGACGTGGGCGAACTGCACCAGCCGGCCAGTAGGGCCAAGCTCACCGCCATCCTGGCCGCCTACCGCGACGGCGAACTCCGGGAGCACACTTGGAAACTGCCCCGGGGCGACAAGACCTTCGCGGTGCGGGTGGCGCCCCTGGTCCTGGACGGACGGACCTGCGGCCTGGTGCACGCGGTGATGCTCCTACCCTCGGCCGGAGACACGGGAAGATAATTCGAAAAAGATTTGGCGAACAAGGCTGGCCGCGGTCTTGTGCCCGGCCGGTGCGATGGGATAAAACTATAACCTGTTAACGGAACGCAGTTTCAAAAACCAGCGCGCTCCGACTCCAGGTCGGAGCCGCCATCCACCCGGGGAGCCCGCATGAAGTGGCCATTGTCCCTGGTCCGCATCATCGACGCCATCAACGAAGGTGTGGGCCGCTTCGTCTCCTGGATCACGGCGCTGTTGGTGCTAGTGATCTTCAACGACGTGGTGATGCGCTACGTCTTCAACAAAAGCTTCGTCTTCACCCAGGAGCTGGAATGGCACCTGTTCGCCTTCATCTTCCTGGTCGGAGCCGGCTACACCCTGCTGCATAACGGGCACGTGCGGGTGGACATCATCTACGCCCGCCTAAGCCCCCGCACCCAGGCCTGGGTGGACGCCATCTGCTGTCTGCTCTTTCTCTTCCCCGGCTGCTGGCTGGTTTTGGCCACCACCATTCCCTTCGCCCAACTGGCCTACAACCTGGGCGAAGGCTCGCCCGACCCCGGCGGCATCCCCTACCGCTGGGTGCTGAAGGCCTGCATTCCCTTTGGCTTCGTGTTGCTGACCCTGCAAGGAGTAGCCTTGTTCATCAAGAGCCTCCTGGTGGCGTTGGGGCTCACCGCCCCGGCCGAGGAGGCGCGCTGATGTTCGAGGAATACATGGCGGGCTGGATGTTCCTGGCCCTCTCTGTGCTGCTGATGGTCGGCTTCCCGGTCACCTTCACCCTGCTAGGCGTCTCGCTGTTCTTCGCCTGGCTGGGGCCGGGCGTGGAGTTTCTCGACCTGTTGCCCATGCGCATCTGGGGCGTGATGGACAACGTGGTGCTGATCGCAGTGCCCCTGTTCATCTTCATGGGCGTGACCCTGGAACGTTCGGGCATGGCCGAGGAGCTATTGGAAACCATGGGCCTGCTCTTCGGCCGAGTGCGCGGCGGCCTGGCCATCTCGGTGGTGATCGTAGGCGCCATCCTGGGCGCCTCCACCGGCATCGTGGGGGCCACGGTGGTGACCATGGGCCTGTTGTCGGTGCCAACCATGATCCGCTACGGTTATGACAAGCGTCTGGCCACCGGCACCGTGGCCGCTTCCGGCACCCTCGGTCAGATCATCCCGCCCAGCGTGATCCTGGTGTTGCTGGGCACCATCGTCCAGGTGCCGGTGGGCGACCTGTTCATCGGGGCGGTGATTCCGGGCCTATTGCTGGTTTGCCTTTACGTGGTCTACATCCTGATCCTGGTCTGGCTCAAACCCCACGCGGGGCCGGCCCTGTCCCTGGAGGACGCCGGCCTGGATCGACGCCAGTTCTACTCTCGGGTGACCAAGGCCCTGGTGCCGCCGCTGGTCCTGATCCTGGCGGTGCTGGGCTCCATCTTCGCCGGGGTGGCCTCGCCCACCGAGGCGGCGGCGGTGGGCGCGGTGGGCGCGGTGGCCCTCACCGCCCTCAACCACAAATTCAGCTTCCAGATGCTCAACGAGGTCATGAAGACCACCACCCGGCTGACCTGCATGGTCTTCATCATCCTGGTGGGCGCGGCGGCCTTCGGCCTGGTCTTCCGCGAGCTGGACGGCGACGACCTGGTGCGAAACTTCCTGACCTGGGTCTCGCACAACTATTCCAAGTGGACGGTGCTGGCCATCGTCATGGGGCTGATCTTCCTGGTGGGGTTCCTGCTGGACTTCATCGAGATCTGTTTCATCCACGTGCCGGTGCTGGCTCCGATCATGGTGGAGTTCGGTTTCGATCCCCTGTGGTTCAGCATCCTGCTGGCGGTCAACCTTCAGACCTCATTCCTCACCCCGCCCTTCGGCTTCTCCTTGTTCTATCTCAAGGCGGTCACCCCACCAGGCATCACCAGCGGCGACATCTACCGGGGCATCATCCCCTTCGTCATCCTGCAGTTGGTCGGCCTGGGCCTGTGCATCGCCTGGCCCGAGCTCAGCACCTGGCTGCCCAAGGTCATGTACACCAAGTGAGAGCGACGGCCGGGGCAAGCTTGCTTCCCGGCCAGCCCACCTGACACAAAGGGAGGAAGAGTAAAAGATGGAACGACGTGATTTCATGAAAAAGGCGGGCTTGGGAGCCGCGGCGGTGGCCGCCGCCAGCGTGGTCGGCGCGCCCAAGGTCCACGCCGCCCCCAAGGCCGAGGTCACCTGGAAGATGGTCACCACCTGGCCGCCCAAACTGCCTTACCTGCAGACCGGTGTGGAGCGCTTCGCCCAGCGGGTGGAGGAGCTCAGCGGCGGGCGGATGAAGATCCGGGTCTACGCCGCCGGCGAGCTGGTGCCGGCCATGGGCATCTTCGAGGCGGTGGGCAACGGCACCGTGGAGGCCGGCTCCGGCGCGGCCTACTACTGGGCCGGCAAGAGCCAGGCCGCGCAGTGGTTCGCGGCGGTGCCCTTTGGCCTCAACGCCCAGGGCATGAGCGCCTGGTTCTGGGGCGGCAACGGCCTGAAGCTGTGGGAGGAGGTCTACGCCCCCTTCAACCTGGTGCCGCGGCCCCTGGGCAACACCGGGGTGCAGATGGGCGGGTGGTTCAACAAGAAGATCGAGACCATCGCCGACTTCAACGGCCTGAAGATGCGCATCCCCGGCCTGGGCGGCAAGGTGCTGGCCAAGGCCGGGGTGGCGGTGCAGCTGACCCCCGGCGGCGAGATCTTCACCAACCTGGAGCGCGGCGTCATCGACGCCACCGAGTGGGTGGGCCCCCTGCACGACAAGATCATGGGCTTCTACAAGGTCGCCAAGTACTACTACTATCCCGGCTGGCACGAGCCGGGCACGGTGCTGGAGGCGTTCTTCAACAAGAAGGCTTATGACGCCCTGCCCGCCGACCTCAAGGCCATCATCGACGTGGCCTGCACCGAGACCTACACCTGGATGCTCTCCTGCCACGACGCCGAGAACGCCGCAGCCCTGATGGAGCTGATCGACAAGCACAACGTGACCCTGCTGGCCTTCCCCCAGGCGGTCATGGACCAGTTGCGCGTCTATTCCAAGGAAGTACTGGAGGAGATCACCGCCAAGGACCCGATCGCCAAGAAGGTCCACGACGACTTCACCAATTTCCAAAAGCAGGTGGGCACCTGGGGCACCGCCTCCGAAAAGGCCTACCACGACATGATCGCCGGCAGTTACCCGCTCAAGAAGGGTTAGCCCGTCTCCAGACCCAAGCCGTCAAAAGCCACCGCGGGCTCCCCCTTGGGGGCCCGCGGTCGTTTTCGCCAGCGGGGGGCGGCGGTTGGCCGGAGGCGGATCAGCCCTGAAAGTCGGCTCCGCACCAGGGGCAAAAGCGATAGTCGGCGTCGGAGATGGTCTCGCCGCAGACCGAGCAGCGGGTGACCATCTCGCTGGAGCAGAAGGGGCAGTAGACGAAGTTGTCGCACTGCTGGCGCAGATCGGGACTGATGGCGTTCCACTGCTCCTGACAGTCCTCTTCGCGGCAGGCCTTTTGCTTCGTGGCTTTGTCGTTCACGGATCCCCTCCTTGGCCCGCTGGGGGCTCAGCCCTGGTTGGAAACCTTTTCCACCAGCTCGCGCAACAGGGCGATCGAGGCCTGGGCGTCGGCTTCCTCCACCTTGTGCAGGGCGAAGCCGGCGTGGGTGATGACATAGTCGCCCAGCTCCAGGCCGGGCACCAGCATCAGACTGACCATGCGCTGCACGCCGCCGACGTCGACCTTGGCCATCTCGCCGTTGATTTCAATTATCCGTGCCGGGACCGCCAAACACATTTCCCACCTCGCGCGGGGTTTCGAGTTTCCGGGCCGTCACGCCCAATGCCGCCAGCTCCTGGACCACCAGATCCACCAGGCGCGGCACCGCCCGCTCCACCTTGGGTGTCAGGGCCAGCCCCCAGTTGTCGATGTCCTCGTACTCCACCCCCACCACCAGGACCCGTGGCGGATCGCCCACCAGGGGCAATAGGGCCATGGTCTCCATCAGGTCGATCTGGTGGAGGCTGTCTTTGTACTGCACGTGCTCGGGCTTGGCCTCCCAGGTGAAGCGGTAGATGGTTCCGGGTTCGTCGCCCCCGCGCACCGCGTCGATGACGATCACCTGGTCGGCGTCCATGAAAGTGCCGGTCAGACTGAGCCCCAGGACCCCTCCGTCCACCAGGCGGACGTTGGGGGGAAAGTCGTAGCGGGCCATCAGCTCGCGCAGCACCCGGACGCCCACGCCCTCGTCGCTGAGCAGGACGTTGCCCACCCCCATCACCACGATGCGTTGGCTGGCGGTTGGTTGCATGCTGGCTTCTTTAGGCATTGGCTTTGGCACAAGTTGGAGTTTAGCAGAAAGCGTTCCCCGGGGCGAGGCCCCGGGGCCATCAGCCGCCGGGGCGGCGGGATGACCCCGCCGCCCCGGTGGTGGAACAAAAAGACCCGCTCCGGCCTAGAGCACCTTGATCTTGTGCACCTGGTTGGTCTGGGGATCGATGACGTGCACGCCACAGGCGATGCAGGGGTCGAAGGAGTGCACGGTGCGGATGATCTCCAGCGGCCGCTTGGGATCGGCCACCGGAGTGCCCACCAGGGCCTCCTCCACCGGGCCCAGTTGGCCCTTGGCGTCGCGGGGGCCCAGGTTCCAGGTGGAGGGCACCACCAGCTGGTAGTTCTGGATCTTGTTCTTGGCGTCGATATGGATCCAGTGGCCCAGGGCGCCGCGGGGCACGTCGATCAGGCCGGCGCCCATGGCCTCGCCCGGCCACTTCCACTCGGCGGCGGTGGCCAGGTTGCCCTTCTTCACCTCCTCGATGACCTCCATCACCCAACCGCCCATGGCGTCGGCGATGACCTTGGTCTCGATGCAGCGGGCCGCGGCCCGTCCCAGGGTGCTGAACAGAGCGGTGGCGGGGATGGAAAGGTGCTTGAGCACCGCCTCCACCATGGCCTTGGTCTGGGCGTGGCCATTGCCATAGGCCGCCAGAACCTGGGCCAGGGGCCCGACCTCCACCGCCATGCCGTCATAGCGGGGGGCCTTGAAGTAGCTGTACTTGCCGTCGTAGTTGTAGTCGGGCTTGATGAACTTGGTCTCGCCCTTGCTGGGGTGCAGGGCCGGACCGTCGGAGTACCAGGCCCGCTTGACCTCCTCGGTGATCTTGGCCGGATCCACCGCCATGACCTTGCTCAGGTCGCGCTTGGCGATGACGCCGCCGGGCAGGAACATCTTCTCCGAGGAGTAGGCGCCGCTGTTCTGCGGGAAGTTGCCATAGGCCAGGAAGTTGGTGCAACCGCCGATGTTGTTGGCGCCCCAGTCCTTGTAGAAGCTGGCCACCGCCAACAGGTCGGGCAGGTAGACGTTGTCGATGAAGGCCTGCATTTCCTTCAGGTAGTAGAGGAACTCGGCCAGGCGGTCCACCGACAGGATGTCCTGGACGCAGGAGACGCCGCCGGCCACGTAGGTCTGCACGTGGGGGTTCTTGGCCCCGAACATGGCCATCATGCGGGCGGCCTTGACCTGCAGACGCAGCCACTCCAGGTAGTGGGCGGTGGCCATCAGGTTGGCCTCCGCGGGCAGGCGGTAGTCGGGGTGTCCCCAGTAGCCGTTGGCGAAGGGGCCCAGCTGGCCGCTCTCCACGAAGGTCTTGAGCCGCTCCTGCACCGCCTTGAAGTCGGCCGAGCCGCTCTTGGGGTAGTTGCCCAGGCTCTCGGCCAGGGCGGCGGTCTTCTTGGGATCGGCCTTCAAGGCGCTGACCACGTCCACGAAGTCCAGGGCGTGCAGGGCGTAGAAGTGGGTGACGTGGTCGTGGATGAACTGGGCGCCATGGACCAGGTTGCGGGTCAGGCGGCCCAGGGCCGGGGGATAGGCCTTCAGGGCGTCGTCGATGGCCCGGATGGAGGCCAGGGCGTGCACCTCGGTGCAGACGCCGCAGGCGCGCTGGGTGATATGGGGGGCGTCGCGGGGGTCGCGCCCCTGGAGGATGAGCTCCAAACCGCGGAAAAGCTGGGCCGAACTCCAGGCGTTGGTGACCTTGCCGCCCTCGATCTCCACATCGATGCGCAGATGGCCCTCGATGCGGGTGATGGGATCGATGGTGTATTTAGCCATTGTATTGGACCTCCTTCATGGAGCTGTAGTCACATGCCAAATGCCAAGAACATCCCCACGGCCCAGCCTTAGATGGGCTGATAGAAAGGCGACTGCTCATCCCAGAAGTTCGGCTCGGAGCAGCCGATGCAGGGATGGCCGGCGCCGATGGGCCAGTTGGTGCCGTCGTTGAACATGACCTGGGGGCAGTTGTTGAAGGTGTTGGGGCCCTTGCAGCCGACCTCGGCCAGGCACCAGCCCTTCATGGCCCCCTCGTCGCCGAACTTCTTGACGAACTCGCCGGCCTCGTAGTGGGCGCGGCGGGGGCAGTTGTCGTGGATGTTCATGCCATAGGCGAACAACGGCCGACCCTTGGCGTCCAGGGCCGGCAGCTTGCCCAGCAGGAGGTAGTGGACCACGGTGGCGATGATGTTGATGGGGTTGGGCGGGCAGCCGTTGATGTTGATGGTCTTGACCCCGGTGGCCTTCTCCACGCTCACCGCGCCGGTGGGGTTGGGCTTGGCCGCCTGGACGCCGCCGGAGCAGGCGCAGTTGCCCACGCAGATGGTGGCCAGGGCGTCCTTGGTGGCCGCCTTGGCGATCTCCAGCATGGTCTTGCCGCCCACCTTGCCGTAGACGCCGCCGTCCTTCATGGGGATGCCACCCTCGCAGATCAGGATGTACTTGCCCTTGTACTGGGTCATGGCGTCGTGCAGGGACTTCTCGGCCGCCTCGCCGGAGGGGGCCATGATGGTCTCGTGGTAGGCGACGTTGAGCACCTCCAGCACCACCTCGTCGATCCAGGGGTAGGTGGTGCGCAGCAGGGCCTCGCTGCAGCCGGTGCACTCCGCGAAATGCAGCCAGATGGCGGTGGGCCGCTGCTTGGCGGCCATGGCCTCGGCCACCCGCGGCACCATGCTGGGAGCCAGACCCAGGACCGAGGTCACCAGGGTGCAGTATTTGACGAAATCGCGCCGGCTTACCCCTTTGGCCTCGATGCGCTCCAACACCTCTTCCTTGTGCTCCATCTCCCTTGACCTCCTTCGCCCCCAGCCTTCGTGGCGGGGATGCGTCGATGCGGACCAAACGCGGTCCGCAGCCTTGGCTGGACGAGGAACCCCGGCCCCCCCAACCTCCCCAGTAGGTCGTGGCGAGGCGCCAGAGGATGGACCCCATCCGCTTGTTTCCGACTTCGACGGTTTAGGATGCAGAACCCGGCCCCAACCGGGTCGGCAGGGCCCTGGCGCCTGTCTCCCACAACACCGCGCCATACCTGCCAGAATTGTCATTCATCATGCAAAACTAAGCCCTTTCCGGTCAAATAGTAAATTGCTATGGATTTTTATCGAGAATTTCTATATCTCAATCCGGCGCCCGGCGGTACCGGGTTTACACCAAACCGGACCGGGCCTATACTTCTGATGCGCCGGAAACCCAGCCCGCAGGTAGGCCATGCCACTGTCTTCGCAAGACAATCGCCTCTATCCCTTCGCGGCCCTGGTGGGCCAGGAGCGCCTGAAACGCGCCCTGCTGCTCCTGGGCATCGACCCGGGATTGGGTGGCGTGCTGCTGCGAGGCGAAAAGGGCACCGCCAAATCCACCGCCGCCCGCGGTCTGGCCCGGCTCTTGCCCCCGCAGGCGGTGGTGGCCGACTGTCCCCTGGGCTGCGACCCCAGCGGGTGGTTGTGCCCGGAATGCGCCGCCCGCCCCCGGCCCCTACCCACCCGCCAGCGCCCCACTCCCTTCGTGGATCTGCCCCTGGGGGCCACCGAGGACCGTCTGGCCGGCTCCCTGGACCTGGAGGCGGCGGTGAGCCGGGGACAGGTGCGCCTGCGCCCGGGGCTTCTGGCCCGGGCCCACCGGGGCGTGCTCTACGTGGACGAGGTCAACCTGCTGCCGGCCCACCTGGTCCATCTGGTGCTGGACGCGGCCGCCAGCGGGGTCAACCGGGTGGAGCGCGAGGGACTGAGCCAGTCCCACCCCGCCCGGTTCGCCCTGGTGGCCTCCATGAATCCCGAGGAAGGCCCCCTGGGGCCGCAGCTTCTGGACCGCTTCGGCCTCTGCGTGGAGGTCACGGCCGAGCCGGACCCGGCCCGGCGGATGGAGGTCCTGCGCCGCCGCCTGGCCTTCGAGGCCGACCCGCTGGCCTTCTGCGCCGCCTGGGCCGCCCGGCAGGAGCAGACCGCCCGCCGCCTGGCCGCCGCCCGCCTGGCCCTGGAGCGGGT
>JAIWNN010000012.1 GCA_020216805.1 Desulfarculus sp.
CGTTCCAGATCCTGACCATGGTCGGCCACCAGGTGGACGCGGTCTGCCCCGGCAAGAAGGCCGGGGAGAGCGTGGCCACGGCGGTGCACGACTTCGACGGCTTCCAGACCTATTCCGAGAAGCGCGGCCACAACTTCGCCATCACCGCCGACTTCGCCGCCGTGAAGGCCCAGGATTACGACGCCCTGGTGCTGCCTGGCGGCCGCTCGCCGGAGTACCTGCGCCTGGACCCGGCGGTGCTGGCCCTGGTCCGGCACTTCGCCGAGGCCAACAAGCCCATCGCCAGCATCTGCCACGGCCAGCAGATCCTAACCGCCGCCGGGGTGGTGGGCGGCCGCACCTGCACCGCCTACCCCGCCGTGCGCCCGGAATTGGAAGCCCAGGGCGCCACCTGGCACGAGGTCAACGCGACCTTCAGCAACGCTTGCGTGGACGCCAACCTCTGCACCGCCCCGGCCTGGCCGGCCCATCCGGAGTGGATGCGCAAGTTCCTGCAAATGCTGGGCAGCAAGATCGAGGCCTGAGCCTCGGCCTCCCTGACGGGCGGGGCCGGTCCCGGGGGCCGGCCCCGCCGCTTGAGCCGGTCACGGCGGCTACTCGTACAGGGTGCGCTTGGCGCGCGGCACCACCGCCGGCCGCAGCACCTTCAGCACCTCGATGGAGTTCTTGTAGGCGTTGCTGATGCGGATGTTGTCCAGGGCCAGGGCGATGATCTCGGCGATGGCCTGCAGGAAGGTCAGCTCGGGGTTGCTGACCTCCCAGGGTTCGGCGCTGTAGAGGCGCAGCACCCCCAGGGGCTTGCCGCGCAGGGTCAGTGGCACGCTGACCAGGGAGCGGATGCCCTCGCGCTTGGCCTCCTCGGGATACTGCAAGCGGGGGTCGTCCTCCACGTTGTAGATCACCACCGGCCCCTCGCTCAGGGACTCGGCGATGGAGCGGGCCGCGCTCAGCGGGCCCTTGTTGAGGTAGGCTTGACTCAAGCCGTAGGAGCTGGCCACCTCCAGCTTGCCGCTGCGCCGATTCAGCAGCAGCAGCGCGCAGCCCTTCAGGCTCAGTATCTCGCTCAGGCTCTGCACGATGTGGCGGGCGGCGTCGCCCATGTCCTTGACGGAGCTGATGATCTCGCTGATGCGTCCCAGGGTCTGATAATTGATCTCCCGCGTCTTCCTGCGCATGAAAGCCTCCTTTGGGCCAGGGGTTGTCCGCTGGCGACGCAGTGACGGCGAGGAAGCCTGGTCTTGGCGGAAGCGGGGGCGCGGACTGATCCGAAGGCCGGATCAAGGGCGCGAAAAACGAGGCGAAAGTCAGATTCGCCGCCATCGGTCCGACGTCAACGGCGGTTCGGGTGTATACCCTATTATTAATTATCCGTTTACTCCCCGACCCTGGTCAAGGGCCACCTGACCTGTTGGGCGTCTTTTAGACGTTGCGCGGCGGGTTTTGCTGATATACTTAGGAATCATTTCTAGCAACAACGAGGCGTGACGCCCCAACGCAACTCCAAGCTAGGGAAGGAACCGAGCACGATGGCGTTTATAAACTGGAGCGACAAGCTGGAGACCGGAATCGCCAAGGTGGACCAACAACACCAGAAACTGGTGGCCATGGTCAACGCCCTCTACGAGGCCATGAAGGACGGTTCCGGTCAGGAGGTGCTGGGCAAGGTGTTGACGGGCTTGGTGGACTACACCCGGACTCATTTCGCCGCCGAGGAGGCCCTGATGAGCCAGTTCGGCTATCCCGGCCTGGCGGCCCACAAGGCCGAACACGACAAGCTGACCGGCCAGGTGGCGGAGCTTCAGTCCCAGTTCCAGTCCGGCAAGGCCGCCCTGACCCTCAAGGTGGCCAATTTCCTCAAGGATTGGCTCTCGGGCCACATCCTGGGCGTGGACCAGCAATACGCGCCGTTCTTGAAGGCCAAGGGCGTGCGTTAGGCTCGGTTCAGGCTTGACGCGAATAGGGCGGGGATAAGCCCCGCCCCTACGAAGAACGTGACTTCTTCAGGTAGGGGGGGGTTATCCCCGCCCGTCTTGTCTCACCGGACGCCTGGCTCCCCGCCAGAACCGGAGGGCCGGCCGCCAGGAATCAGGCTACAGGCACTCGGCCGCCATCTCGGCCAGGTCCATCACCGCGATCTTCTCGTCCAGGTTCTCGCCCTTGGCGCTGTCGGTGAACATGTTGATGCAGTAGGGGCAGGCGGTGGCCAGCACCTGGGCGCCCTTGGCGTCGGCCTCGCGGATCTTGTGGGTGCTGAAGCGCTGCTCGGGCTCGGCCTCCATCCACAGCCGGCCGCCGCCGCCGCCGCAGCACATGGACAGGTTGCGGCAGCGGTCGAACTCCATCACCTCGGCGCCCATGGCCTGCAAGAGGGCGCGGGGGGCGTCGTAGACCTTGGTGTGGCGGCCCAGGTAGCAGGGGTCGTGGTAGATGGCCTTCTTGCCCAGGGGTTTCGTGAACTTCAGCTTGCCCTCGGCCGCCAGTTGCTCCAGCAGCTGGGTGTAGTGCACCACCTCGAACTCGCCGCCGAACTCGGGGTATTCCTGGGTGAAGGTGGCAAAGCAGTGGGGGCTGGTGGTGATGATCTTCTTGACGCCCTTGCCCTGGAACAGCTCGATGTTCTTTTGCACCAGGCCGCCGAACTGCTCCTCGTCGCCCATCTTGCGCAGGGTCTCGCCGCAGCAGGACTCCTCGTTGCCGATGATGCCGAAGCTGACGCCGGCCGCCTTGAGCACCTTGTTCAGGGCCCGGGCGATGGCCTGGGAGCGGGGGTCGTAGGCCGAGGTGCAGCAGACGCTGAGGAAGTACTCGGTGCCGGCCTCGAAGCGGGGCACGTCCTGGCCCTCGGTCCATTTCTCGCGCTTGTCGCGGTCCTCGGACCAGGGATTGCCCTTGGAGTGGATGGAGCCCATGATGGTGCGCAGCATCTGGGGGCCGCCGCCGCTCTCGGCGATCATGGCGCGCATGGCCCGCACCACGTCGATGATGGCCACGCCGCGGGGGCAGTTCTCCACGCAGAGCCGGCAGGTGGTGCAGGCGTAGAGGATCTCGTCGGACTCGAAGCCCTCCAGGCCCATCTGGCCCATACGGATCAGGTTGCGGGTGCGGAAGGGCGAATCCACCGCGGGCCAGGGGCACAGGCCGGAGCAGAGGCCGCATTGCATGCACTGATAGAGAGTGTCGCTCCCCATGGCGGCGATGGCCTGGGAGACCTCCAGGAAGGGCGTGACGGACATGGCAGCATAACTCCTTGTCAATAATGGCATCAAGGCAGGGTCTCCCCCAGGGGGCCCCGGCCACGCGTGCTGGGTTGTACGGGTCGCCGCAACATCCTTAGCAGCCTGGCGGGTGGGTGTCAAGCCGCTAGTTACCGAATGCACTAGGGAGTGACTGGGAATGGGGTGGGGCAAGCCCGTCGCGGCGTCAGCCCTGGCGACAGAGTCGACGGAAGACCAGGAGCGCCTCGGGGATCAGCGAACGCACCACCGCCGCCGGCTCGACGGCTAGGCGGCGCTCCAGGTCATGGTAGCGGCCGTAGGCGCGGGTCAGCTCCGGGACCAGGGGCGAGAACTCGGCCTGGATCTCCAGCGGGCGCATGGCCAGGTCCACGATGGGGTAGGCCTCGGCCGCCACCCCGCGCACCCAGCCCAGACGGCGCATCAGGTCGAAGCGCACCTGGTCGGCCAGGAACAGGAAGGCGTCCAGGGCCTCGACCTTGGGCTTGGCCTCCAGATAGGAGAAACGCTCGCCCGCGCCCCAGCCCCGCACCCCCAGCACCACGTCGTAGAGGGCCAGGGTGGCCTCGTGGCCCAACTCGGCCAACAGGGCCAGGACCGGGTCGGGCAGGTCGCTGAACCGGGTCTCGGCCTGGGGCCGATAGCCCACCTTCTGCTCCCAGCGCCCAAAGGCCTGGGCCGCCGCCCGCCGCCGGCGGGTGTCCCACAAATTGACCAGTTCGCCCATGCCCTCGCCCTGGCCCGCCTATTTCAGGTAGGCCCGGCCCTCCTCGGCCGCCGGTAGGGTGACCAGGAAGCTGGCCCCCTCACCCTCGCGGTTGTGCAGCTCCACCTGGCCAAAGTGGCGGGTGACGATCTTGTGGACGATGGAAAGCCCCAGACCGGACCCGCTGTCCTTGGTGGTGAAAAACGGATTGAAGATGTTATGGATCACTTCCATGGCGATGCCGCCGCCGGTGTCGGAGACCTCGCCGGCCACGAACTGCTTGCCCTCGCGCACCACCGCGAAGGTGCGCAGGGTAAGCTGCTTGACCGGGCGTCCCGCCATGGCCTGCAACGCGTTGAGGTAGATGTTGAGGAACACGTGCTTGATCTGGCGCTCGTCGCAGAAGACCCGGGGCAGATCCTTGCCGTAGCGCCGGCTGATGCTCACCCCGCCCTCCTCCACCTCCCGGGCCATGAACTCCAGGGCCGAATCCATGATCAGGTTCAGGTCGTGCTCCTCGAAGTGGTTGCGGGCGTCGGTGGAGAAGTCCAGCATCTCGTTGAGGGTGCGTTCCAGCCGCGTGACCTCCTCGATGATCACGTCCAGGTAGGGGGTGATATTGGAATCGTCGCCGACCTTCTTGCGGATGCGGCGGGTGAAGCCGCCGATGCTGACCAGGGGGTTGCGGATCTCGTGGGCCACTCCGGCCGCCACCTCGCCCAGGGCGGCCAGCTTATCCGCCTCCAGCAGACGGTTGCGCATCTGGGCCAGCTCCCGGTTGGCGGTCTCCAGGTTGTGGTAAAGCCGGCTGGTCTCCATCGCCAGGCCGCCCTGGTTGGCCAGCATGCCCAAAAGCTTGAGGTCGCGCTCGACGATGGGCCGTCCGCTGATCGCGTTGTTGACCAACAGCACCCCCACCACCTTGTTTTTGGCCAGCATCGGCACGATGGCCAGGGGATGGGGCCCCATGGCCTTGACCACCTCGGGCCGCAGGTGGGGGGCGCGGGTGGGGTCCTCCACCAACATCGCCCGCCGTTCCGGGACGTTGTGCTCCATGGCCCGCTCGGCCTCGGCCAGGCTGAACTCCAGCTCGGCCAGGGCGGGATCGCTCAGCTCGGGCCGCAGGCCGCGCTGCTCCCGCAGCTCGTTCAGGGACCGGGTCAACTCCATGGGCAGAGGCCCCAGGCTGGCCTTGGTGGTCTCGGCCAGGGGGCGCAGGGTCTGGCGCTCCTCGTCGGCCAAAAACAGCACCACCCGGTCGTGGTCCAGTCCGGCCGGATGCACCACCGCCCGCAGGATGATGGCCACTGTGAGGTTGAAGTCCACCGTGGTCATCAATACGGTGCTAACCTCGAACAACGTGGCCAGATCATTGACCATTTCCTCATTGCGCTGGGCCAGGTCCTCGACCTTCTGAAAGGTCAGGGCGTTCTCCAGGGCCGGGGAGACCATGGAGGCCATGGTGGCCAGCAGGTTGCGCTCGTCGGGGCCGAAGCCGGGCTGCTGGCCGGCCTCCAGCACCACCTTGTCAAAGACGCAGAGATGGCCCTCGTAGTGGCCCTTGAAGCTCAGGGGCACGCACAGCCCCTGGCGGGGGACCCGGCCGTCGTCGAGCTCTGCGGCGGGGCAGGTCTCGCCCTCGCGTTGGCCGGCCTTGATGGCGCAATAGTCGCGGCAGCCATGCTCGCCCTGGCACCCGGCCGGAATCTGGCCGAAGGTGGCCCGCAAGGCGCGGCGGTCGCTGTTGTTGCCGGAGACGCTGATCAGGCCGCCCTTGGCCACCAAGAGCTTGGCGCAGATGCTCACCACCACGTTCAGCAGCTCGTCCAGCTCGATGGTGGAGACCGCCGCCCGGCCCAGGTCGGAGAGCACGTTCAATTCGGCGATGCGCTTTTTGGATTCCAGGTAGAGCCGGGAATTGCGGATGCTGCCGGCCATCTCGCGGCAGATCATCTGCAACAGGCGCAGGTCGCCGTCGGGCAGGCTGCGCTGGGCCGGAAAGATCAAGAGCAAGACGCCATAGAGGCGGTTGTCGTCCATCACCGGCAACAGCGCTGCCAACTCACCGGGGGCGCAGAGGTTTTCCAGCACCTGGTCGCCGCATCGGGGCGGCACCCGCACCAGTTGGGGTTCGCGGCGCAAGGCCACCTCGCCCACCCGACCCTGGCCGAACTCCTGGGGCAGCAGCTCGACGGTGGGCTGGTCCTTGGGCCAGGAGTTGGCCTTGACCAGGCTGCTGCGAGCCGATTCCTGAATGAACAAGACGCTCTGGCGCGATTGGTAATGGCTGTGCAGCACTCCCAGGATGGTGTCCAGGCGCTCGCCCACGTCCACGGTGGAGTTGGCGATCTCCACCACATGGGCCAAGACCTCGAAATGGCTGTCCAGCGGCATGGCGGTCAGGCGTCGGTCTGGGCCTGGCTGATGGCCCGGGCCCGCTGGTAGATCTCGTCGTAGGCCGGCGTGGCCTTGTCCCAAGAATGGTCCTGCGCCATGCCGCGCAGCATCATCGCCCGCCACAACTCGGGTTGACGATAGACCTCCAGGGCGCGGTGCAGGGCCTCCAGGAAGGAAGGCTGGTCATAGGCGACGAACTTGAACCCATGGCCGGGCTGGTCGGGGCGTTGGTCGACGACGGTGTCCTCCAGCCCTCCGGTGGCCCGGACCACTGGTACCGTGCCATAACGCATGGCGTGCAATTGGTGCAGACCGCAGGGCTCGTAGCGGCTGGGCATCAGCAACATGTCGCTGCCAGCCACCAGTTGATGGGCCATTTCCATCTCGTAGCCCACGTAGACCCCCAGCCGCTCGGGATTGCGCCGACGCAGGTCCTGGAGGAGAACATGGTAGCGATCCTCGCCATAGCCCATCACCGCCAGGTCCAGACCCATCTCCAGGATGGTCTCCAGGCTGGAGACCAGCAGGTCCATGCCCCGGCGGTCCACCAGGCGGCCGATGAAGCAAGCCAGCGGGCGGCCATTGCTCGGGGCCAGGCCCATCAGTTGGCGGGCCTGTTCGCCGCAGCGAAGCTTGGGAGCCAGGTTGTCGGGGCCGTAGGTGGCCGCCAGGTAGGGATCGCGGCTGGGGTCCCAGGCCTGGTGGTCGATTCCGTTGGTCACCGCCACCAGGCGATCGCGCCGGGCCTGCAGCACCCCCTCCAGGCCGAAGCCCATCTCCGGGGTCAGAATCTCCTTGGCGTAGGTGGGGCTGACGGTGGTGATCATGTCGGCGAAGACCAGCCCGGCCTTCAGGAAATTGATCTTGCCGTAGAACTCGATGGCCTCCGGGGTGAAGTATTCCCAACCCAGGCCGGTCAGGGGCATGTCGTAGTGCCAGAAGATGCCCTGGGTGCCCAGGTTGTGGACCGTCATCACGGTGCCGGCCTGCTTGAGCAGGGGCTCCTGGCCGTAGATGGCCCGCAGGTAGAGGGGAATCAGGCCGGTGGTCCAGTCGTGGCAGTGGATCAGATCCACCGGCTGGCCCAGGGCCAGGGCCAGCTCCATGGCGGCCCGGCTGAAGAAGATGAAGCGTTCGGCGTTGTCCTCGTAGTCGCCGTAGGCGTTGCCGTAGAGCCCCTCGCGGTCGAACAGGTGCTCGTGGCCTATAAGGTAGATGTCCACCCCCGGCCCGGCCGGCAGGCGATGCACCTCCGCTCGATGGCGGCGCCAGGAGACCGGAACCTCCAGGGTCAGATCCATCCGCTCCAGGCGGGCGGCGACATCGGCCGCCAGCCGGCAATGGGGGGTGACCACCGAGATGCGATGGCCGCGTTTGGCTAGGGCCAGGGGCAGATCGTGGGACACCTCCGCCAATCCGCCCACCCGGGCCAGGGGCCAAACCTCCGGCGAAACAAAGAGAACGTGCATATGTCCCCCGCGTGATTTGCGTCTATGATAGCACGACCGCAGGCCCGGCACCAAGTCCACCGGGACCGCGGCCGGCTTGACAGGCGGGCTCCCGGACCGGTAGCCTGCCGGTGGTCGCCCCGGACCGCCCGGAGGCCCTGGGCCTTTCGGCGCGGCCGGGCCACGCCCCGAGGTGCCCATGCTCACCGCCATCGTCCTCAAACGCCTGGCTGGCCTGGCGGCCCTGGTAGCGCTCCCCTTGGCCCTGTGGCTGGGCCTGGAACTGCGCCTGGTCTGGCCGGCGCTGGCCGCCGGCGGCCAGGCCGACCTGGCGCGGGAGGTCTGGCTGCGGTTGGCGGCGGTGCTGGTCGCCGCCGGGGGGGCAGTGCTGGGCGGCCTGCTCTGGCAGCGGCGTCTGGAGCGCCAGGTGGACACCTTGCTGGAGTCGTGCCAGCGGATGGCCCTGGGCGAACCGGCCGGGTTGCCGGACATGCCCCGGAAACTGGACGAGCTGGGCCGCCTGGGCCTGGCCATCCAGGTCCTGCGCGAGGCCCTGGTGGACTACTTAAGCCTCTACCGCCGCTTCTTCGATGCCGCGCCGGACATGTTCGTCTCCCTGGCCCCGCACAACGAGGCCATCCTGGACGCCAACCAGGCCTTCTGCCGGACGGTGGGGCAGCTCAAGTCCGAGGTGGTGGGTCGACCGGCCTCGCAGTTCATCAAACTGGAGCTGCCCTGGAACCAGGTTCTCTCCCGCTCGCGGGGACTTCTGCCCGGCAAGATGGAATCCGCCCGGGGTATGATCGAAGTAGAGGCCAGCGTCTCCCTGGAACAGGCCCCGGGAGGCCAGGTCTGGGCAGCGGGGGTGATGCTGCGCGACGTTTCCCAGACCCGGCGGCTGGTGGATGAATTGGTGCGCAAATCCGCCGCCCTGGAACGGGCGCTGGAGGAGATCAAGGGCGTGGAGAACCTCAAGGACCAGTTCCTGACCACCCTGAGCCACGAGCTGAAGACCCCCCTGGTCTCCCTGAAGGGATTCCTGCAGCTCATCATCCAGCAAAGGGTCAAGCCCGAGGAACAAGCGGAATACCTGCAGGTGTGCTGGCGCAATCTGCTAAAAATGGAGCGTCAAATCAATAACCTGCTGGAGCTGGCCCGTCTGAGCAACTTCAAGGACCAATACCCGTTGACCCCCCTGGACCTGGCGGCCCTGATCCGCACCGAGGCCGAGAACCTGCGTCTGGCGGCCCAGGAGAAGCAGGTGCGGATCATCCTGGACCAGGTTCCCCCCGGCCCGGTGATGATCAAGGGGCACTCGGAAAAAATCATCCAGCTACTAGACAACCTGTTGTTGAATGCGATCAAATATAACGTAGCCAATGGTCGGGTGGAGGTCTCGCTCTCCCAGCGCGAGGCGGCGGTGGTCCTGACGGTGGCCGATTCGGGCAAGGGCATCGCTCGGGAGAACATGGCCAAGATCTTCAACCGGTTCTACCGGGCCGACGTCAGCGGCACCGGCCGGCTGGAGGGCCTGGGCATCGGCTTGAGCCTGGTGCAGGAGATCGTCAAGCTGCACCAGGGCGACATCGAGGTGGAAAGCGAGCCGGGCAAGGGCACCGTGTTCACCGTGATTCTGGAGGCCGCATCTTGACCTGCGTACTGCCCCTGGTGCTTCTGGTCGAGGATGACCCCGACACCGCCGCGCTCTATCGGGCGCTGCTGGGGTCCGAGGGCATAGAGGTGGTCCATTGCGCCGACTGCGGCGAGGCCCACCGCTGGTGGTCGGCTTCCGTGCGGCGGCCCGACCTGGTGGTGGTGGACGTGCGCTTGCCCGACGGCAACGGCCTGGAGCTTTGCCAGGCCATGGCCGAACCGGGCGGCGCCATGCCACCGGTGATGGTCCTCAGCGCCCATGGCGATCCCCGCATGCCCAGCCTCTGCGCCAAGGCCGGAGTCGCGGCCTTCCTGGACAAACTCAGCGGCATGGACTGTTTCGTCACCACCGCCCGCCAACTCCTGCGCGGCTGACCGCAGCGATCGGTAAATTAAGCCCGATAATAAAACAAATACATAATCGGGCATTTTATACCGATCCATATCGGGTGATAATGCCCTAAATTTTTCGTGGCCCCGTCCGCCTCCGGATTGTCCAAGACCACCGGACCGAGATCCGGCCCGGATTGCCGACCATCGCTAGCCGCCGATAATTTTATGAA
>JAIWNN010000013.1 GCA_020216805.1 Desulfarculus sp.
TCGCCACGGCCGTGATGCTCCAGCGCGAGACCGGCGGCAACCTGGCCGAGATCCTGGACAACATCGGCCACATCATCCGCGAGCGCTTCCGCCTGATGCGTCAGGTCAAGGCCCTTTCGGCCGAGGGCCGGCTGTCGGGCAACATCCTGTCGTTGATGGCCCCGGCCCTGCTGGGCATCCTGATGCTGATCAGTCCGGGCTACGTGGCGCTTTTGTTCGACCATCCCCTGGGCCGGATGATGCTGCTGGTCGGCGGGGCGTTCCAGGCCCTGGGCATGCTGGTCATCCGCGGGCTGGTGCGGGTGCGGGTGTGAGGAATCATGGCGGGCGTCATCACATCTGATGCGGCTGCGGCCCCCTGGGGCCTGGCCATTCTGGCCGGCTTGGCGGTGCTCAGCCTGGCCGCCTGGCTGGGGTTGGCTCTGCGGGGCGACCCCGCTTCCCGGCGGATCGAGCGGCTCCTGCCAGGCCGCAGGGACGCCCGGCCCGGGCTGCTGCCCAGCCTGCGTGAGGCGTTGTTCAGCCTCCTCGGTCGTCTGGCCTCGCCGGCCCGGCCCAACCAGGAGTGGCAAGAATCCGGACTGCGCCGGGAGCTGACCCAGGCCGGCCACCGCACCCCGGCCGCCATGACCGTGTTCCTGGGCTCCCGGGTGGTGGCCGCCCTGGCCCTGCCGGGTCTGGCCTTGCTCTCCCCCCTGCCAAGCCTGGTGCGCTTCAACCTGCTGCCCCTGGCCCTGGCCGGCGCCGCGGTGCTGGGCTACCTGATCCCAGGCATCGTGCTGAGCTACCAAGTCCGCTTCCGGCGCGACCGCATCGGCCGCGAGCTGCCGGACGTGCTGGATCTGCTCGTGATCTCGGTGGAGGCCGGCCTGGGCCTGGACGCGGCCATCAAGCGGGTGGCCCAGGAGGTGCGCATCAGCGCGCCGACCCTGGCCGGTGAACTGCATCATGTCTCCCTGGAGCTGAAAGCCGGCATCCAGCGCGCCCAGGCGCTCAGGAACCTGGCCGACCGCTGCGGGGTGGACGAAGTCAGCAGCCTGGTCACCATGATGGTGCAGGCCGACCGCTTCGGGGTCAGCGTGGGGCGCAGCCTGAGGGTGCACTCGGACTCGGTGCGCACCAAACGCCGCCAGCGCATGGAGGAGCGGGCGGCCAAGATTCCGCTGAAGCTGCTCTTCCCGGTGCTGTTCATGATCTTCCCGGCCATCATGGCGGTGATGGCCGGCCCGGCCCTGATCCGGGTGAGCGAGAGCATCATTAAATGAGAAAGGTCGCGCCATGAACCGCGCCACCAAGCGCATCCTGACCTGCCTGGGATTGGCCGCCCTCTGCCTGGGGCTGGCCGGCTGCTCCACCACCCAGACCACGGCCGGTCTACGGGCCCTGAAGCCCCACGAGGCCGAGGAGCTCCTGGCCCTGCAGGCCGCGCGCACCAAGCCGGCCGAGGGCAAGGTGCTGATGGATCCAGCTCAGGTGGAGACCCACGCCGACGCCCTGGCCATGCAGGGCCAGTGGTCGGCGGCCCTCTATCAATACGGCCGGGCCCTGACCCTGGCCCAGGAGCCCGACAAGCCGCGCCTGCGGGCCAAGCTGGGCGAGGCCAGCCTCAAGGCCGGCCTTTTCGCCCCGGCCGAGGCCGTCTTCGCCGAGCTGGTCAAAGCCAGCCCCCGCGACGCCGCGCTCTGGCAGGGCTTGGGGTTGGCCCGCTTCGGCCAGGGGCGCCTGGACCAGGCCCGCGCCGACCTGACCAAGGCGGTGGAGCTGGACCCGGATCTGTGGCGCTCCCAAAACGCCCTGGGCATCATCCACAACCGTCAAGGCCGGTCTGACCTGGCCTTGCCCTGCTTCCGCGCCGCGATCAAGGTCAGACCCGACCTGCCGGCCTTGTACAACAACCTGGCCCTCTCCCACATCCTGCGTCAGGAATGGCCCCAGGCCGAGACCCATTTGCGCCAGGCCCTGGGCTTGGCCCCGGACTACGCCCTGGCGGCCAACAACCTAGGGCTGGTGCTGGCCAAGCAGGGCCGGGACCGCGAGGCCCTGCGCGCCTTCGCGGCGGCCGAGGGGCAGGCCGGGGCGCACAACAACCTGGGTGTGGTGATGGCCTGGCGGGGGCAATACGACCAGGCGGCGCGGCAGTTCCGTCAGGCGGTGGACGCCATGCCGCGTTTCTACCCCCTGGCCGACCGCCATTTGGAGCAGGTGGAGGAGCGCTTGGGTCGGTCCCCGGACCAACCCCGCCCGCCCGCGGCCGACCCCGCCTCCACCCGGGGGCAATGGCCGGTGCTGGAACGCCGCGCCATCCCCGAGGAGCCGCCGGCCATGTCACCGCCGGTCTGGCCTCCCTCGGCCCAACCACCGTCTTCCTCGCCGCCGGCGATCGCCCCCGGTCCAGTTTCTTCGCTGCCCGATCCACCCGCCCTGGCCCCGTCGGCCAAGCCAGCGGCTCTGGCTTTCAAACCGGCTCCGATCTCGGCCTCTTCGCCAATTGATTCCCGCCAGGTGAAAGGCCGGGAGTTGGTCGCCACCCTGGCGGTGGCCGAGCGCCGGCCGGCCAGCCAGGAGTACCGCGACCGCTCACGCCAGCTGCGCCAGCGCCTCCCGGAAGGCTTCGTGGGCTTCGTGGCCGAAAAGAACGAAGCGCACCTCGTCAAAGGCGTCATCGTGGGCCAGAATGGCGTCCTTGACCGTCTGGAGGGCGATGGCGGCGGCCTCGCCCAAGGGGTAGCCGTAGGCCCCGGTGGAGAGACTGGGGAAAGCTATCCGGCGTATCCCGTGGACGGCGGCAAGGTCTATCGCGGAACGATAGGCGCTGGCCAATAGCCGGGCGTCCTCGGGACGGCCGTGGTAGATGGGTCCCACGGCGTGGATCACCTTCCCGGCCGGCAGCCGACCGCCGGTGGTGATCACCGCCTGGCCGGTGGGGCAGCCCCCCAGCCTGCGGCATTCGGCCATGATCTCCGGCCCCCCGGCGGCATGGATGGCCCCGTCCACCCCCCCACCCCCGGCCAGGCGGCTGTTGGCTGCGTTGACGATGGCGTCCACCTCCTGCTTGGTGATATCCCCCTGGATCAGCACCAGCCGGGTCCGGCCGATCATTTTCTCGTCCACCGCCGTCCTCCTCCGCCCCGCCGGGGCGTCTCAGCGCCGGGGCGCCAAGAAATAAAGCCTGCCCTCGTGCTTCATGCGTCCGGCCAGCTCGCCGGCCTGGCTGCCACTACCGAAAAACAAGTCCAGCCGCCCCGGTCCCTTGATGGCCCCGCCGCTGTCCTGGGCCAGCACGAAGCGGGAGAAGTCCACCGCCTGGCCGCCCGGCGCGGGCCTCGCCCCCACGATGAAGGCCGGCCCGGCGTCGGGAAAGAGCGAGCGGTCCACCGCGATGGAGCGGCCGGCGGTGATCGGCACCCCCAGGGCCCCCGGCGGCCCGCCAGAGGCCGGCAGCTCGCGGAAGAAGACGTATGATGGGTTCTTGGCCAACACCTCGCGGCGCAGATCCGGCCGCTCGGCCAGGACCTTCTTGATATTCTGCATCGACATCTGATGCTTGGCCAGAAGCCCCCGGTCCAGCAATTCCTGGCCGATGGCGCGGTAGGGATGGCCGTTGCTGCCGGCGTAGCCCAGACGGATCCGCCGACCGTCGGCAAAGATCACCTGGCCCGAACCCTGGATGTGGAGGAAGAACTGCTCCACCAGGTCGTCCACGTAGGCCAGGGGCTGGGCCTTGCCGCGCAAGGCGTCGTGGAAATCGATGGCGTCGCGGTCGTGATAGCGCGCCAGCTTGTGGTTCTCGACCCGGCCCACCAGGCGTTTGGACGGCAGGGTCGAACAATCCACCTTGAGCATGTCTGCGTGGCTCTCGCACAACTGGCGCAGGCTGAACTCCAGCGCGTCGTCGGGCAGGGCGTACAGCGGATGAACGTAGGGCGGCTGGGGCTGGCGGCGGCCGGGCAGCACCGGCTCGTAGTAGCCGGTCATCAGCATCCGGCCCTGGCCGTCGCTGCCCCGCGCGGCCAGCAGGATGAACTCCCGCTGCAGGACTTGGCGGCGTTGGGTAGGGTCCGGCGTCCGAACCAGGACATCGCGCAGGCGCTCCAGGCCGGCGGCCACCGACGCGGCGCTGCGCTGGTGGGGGCCATAGTTGAACATCCGATCGGGAGGCACCCGGCGCAAATAGGTCAGGGACTGGTTGCAGGCCTCCACCAGGCTGGCCGCGTCCAGATCGTCCAGCAGCAAGGGCCATTCTTCCAGTGGCACCTCCACCAGGGCCCCGGCGGGCGACTCGGAAGGCAGTGGGGTCGGCGGCGTGGGAGCGGCGCAGGCGGCCAGCAGCAGCAGGACCGCCGGCAAGGCCCAGCGATCCAGTCGCCAGCAGGCAGTCAAGGGGGGTATCATGATCTCGTCCGTTGGTTGCGGGATCGTCCAAGCACCCGGCCGACGGGCCGTGTGTATAGTCAACTCTACCACAAGCGGAGGAACCCCATGCCCTTGGTGAACATCAAGATCACCCCCGACGGCGCCACCACCGAGAAAAAGGCCGAGCTGATCGCCGGAGCCACCAAGCTGTTGCAGGATGTCCTGGGCAAGAACCCGGCCACCACGGTGGTGATCATCGAGGAGGTGAACGCCGAGAACTGGGGCGTGGGCGGGGAGTCGGTGGCGGTGCGCCGCGCCCGCACCGGCAGCTAGACGAAAGCCACCACCCGAGGATGGGCCTTGCTTGGCCCCCAACTGGTGGAGCGGCCTCGGACCTTGATTTTTTTGGGCAAGACGGGCGGGGATCAACTCCGCCCGCGTTAAACCTTGCCGATCAAATCCTGGCGCCACGGACTGGATGGGTCGCGACGGTCCGGCCTCGACCCGCTCGGGGCTCTGGGATCAGCGCCCGAAGCGTTTGCGCAGGCTGGGCCAGGACCAGTCCACCGGCACCCGGAGCCGGCCCTGCTCCTTGCGCTCGAAGAGCAGATGGCCGTGCTCCTGGCCGTGGCGGAAGAGGTCGCGGGTGAGCGCCACGTCCTGCCGGCAATAGGCGGTCAGGTCCGCGAGGTTGCCCTCGCGCCACCAGGCCACGGCCTGGAGGCCGTCCGCGCTTTTTTGCGCGTTCAGGGTGGCCTCGCCCAGGGCCTGGAGGCTCAGACGATGCCCCAGGCAGGCGGTCACGTCCTCCATCAGGTCCAGGGTGGGGAGTTTGGTCAGGTCGCGGGCGGTGTAGGCGCTCAAGACCCCATAGTCGAAGCGCTTGCAGTTGAAGCCCACCACCAGCTCGGCCCGCTCCAACAGGGCGATGAGCTGGCCCGCCTCGCGCTCGCCGAAGACCAGGAACTCGTCGCTGGCGCTGTCGTGGGCCACGGCCACGCTGATCCGCATCAGGTGGGTGTTGTTCCAGCCGCCCACCTCCGCCGCCAGGCGCTGGGTCTCCAGGTCGAAGACCACCGTGCGCAGGCTGTCCTCGGCCCGCCGGACGATCACCTCCGGCGCGGCGATGGGCGCGGCCGGCTCCGGGGACTGGTCGGGCGCGGCCAGGTCCTCACGCCCCAGCAGGAGACGAGTCAACAACAGCGCGCCCTCCTTGTCCAGGGGCTTGTTGCCCGAGCCGCACTTGGGCGAGTGCACGCAGGCCGGGCAGCCATCGGCGCAGGGGCACTCGGCCAGGAGGCCCTCCACCCGCTCCAGGAGCTCCTCGATGCGCTCGAACCCGGCCTCGGCCAGGCCCACCCCGCCCGGCGCGCCGTCGTAAACAAAGACCGCGGCCTTGCGGGTCTGGGGATGCAGGGGGATGCTGATGCCGCCCAGGTCGCCCCGGTCGCACAGGACCACCAGGGGCATCAGGCTGATCAAGGCGTGCTCCAGGGCGTGGATGGAGCCCATGAAGTGGCGGCCGGCGGCCTGGACCCGCTGGCGCACCGCGTCCTCGATGTCCAGCCAATAGCCGTGGGTCTCGAAGGTCATTGGCGGCAGGTCCAGGGGAAAAACCCCCAGCAGCTCCCCGCCGGAGATGCGCCGGCGCTCGTAGCCGGTGACGGTCTCGGTGACTCTGAGCCGGCCCTGGCGCAGCAGGAAGTTCAGCACCGGCCGGCGGGCCGATTCCTGGAGGATCTCGGTCTCCTTCTCCGAGCGCGCCCGGGTGTAGTAGGCGACCTCGGCCGGGATCACCTTGACCCGGCGCATGGCCAGGTCTAGGTCCCGCACCTGGTAGCTCAGGGTCTGGTGCAGGTAGATGGCTCCGGGATAGCCTTCCTTGAAGACCCGCACCCCGTCCAGGGAGCCCACCACCTTGCCGTTTCCATCCACGATGGCGAAGCTCTCGCCCGCTCCGCGCAGGTCCACCAGGCGCTGGGGCCGCTTGCGGCTGGCGAAGAGCCGCCGGCCCTCGGCCTCGCGCAACAGCTCCCCCCGGCCCTCCAGCTCGGCCACGGTGGCGGCGTGGCGGTCGAGGTCGAAGAAGGGGTCGTCCGGTTCCAGGGGCTCCTCGGCCGCCGCGCAGATCAGATGCGGACCCACCACGTAGGGGTTGTCCGGGTCCAGCACCGCCGCCTCCACCGGGCGGGCGAAGAACTCCTGGGGGTGGTGCAGGAAGTACTGGTCCAGGGCGTCGGGCTCGGCCACCAGGAAGATGGCGCTCTCCCGCCCGGCGCGGCCCACCCGGCCGCCCCGCTGCCAGGTGCGGATCTGGCTGCCGGGATAGCCCACCAGGATGCAGACATCCAACCCGCCGATATCGATGCCCATTTCCAGCGCGCTGGTGGTGACCACCCCCGAGAGCCTGCCCCCGGCCAAGGCCCGCTCGACGCGCCGCCGCTCCTCGGGCAAAAACCCGGCCCGGTAGGCGGCGATGCGGCCCTTGAGATCGGGTTGGCTGCGGGTGATCCAGGCCTGGATCAGCTCGGTGTGCAAGCGCGAACGGGTGAAGCAGATGGCCGACATCCCGGCCCGCACCGCGGCGGCCAGCAGGTGGCCGGCGGCGGTGCTGCTGGCCCCGGCCGGGTCCACCAGGGCGAAGAGCCGGCCGGCGGCCGGCGCGCCGTGTTCGGCGATGACCTGGTCGGCGGCGAAGGGCCGGCCGGTAAGGGCGGCGGCGTGCTGGGCCGGGTTGGCGATGGTGGCCGAGGAGAGCACGAACTGGGGCTCGGCCCCCTGCTGGCGGGCCAGGCGCAGCAGGCGGCGCAGGACCTGGGCCACCTGGGAGCCGAAGATGCCGCGATAGGTGTGCACCTCGTCGATGACGATCCAGCGCAGGCCAGCCAGGAAGTCCTTCCAGGCCTGGGGATAGGCGCAGATGCCCAGGTGTAGCATGTCGGGGTTGGTGATCAGGATCGGCGGGGGGTGATCGCGCAGGCGCTTGCGCAGGGCCGGGGCGGTGTCGCCGTCGTAGACCGCGGCCACGTTGCCCAGGCCGGCGGCGAAGCCCAACTGGTTCAGGGCCTGGAGCTGGTCCTGCTCCAGGGCCTTCAAGGGAAACAAAAACAGGGCCTTGGCCCCGGGCTCGGCCAAAACCCGCTCCAGCACCGGCAGGGCGTAGACCAGGGTCTTGCCGCTGGCGGTGGGAGTGGCGGCGGCCAGGTCGCGCCCGGCCCGGGCCAGCTCCAGGGCCCGGGCCTGGTGGGTGTAGAGCTGGTCGATGCCGGCGCCATGCAGCGCCCGGGCCAAGGGGACCGGCAGGTTGGCAGGAGCATAGGCCGCCGGCCGGGCCGGCAGTTCTTCCAGGTGCACGATCTGGCCGCCGAAGCGCCAATGCCGCCCCAGGCCGTTGATAAAGACTTTGAGATCAGGCGCCATGGTTGGGGTGTACCATGCCGCTCGACGTCCGTCCAGGGGGCCCACGCGTCCGGCGCAAAACCCGTTTGGCCAGAGGGCCTTAGCGTTGACTCCCCCAGGCGGCTTGGGTATAGTCCTGCATTGTTTCTCGCACCCCCAGGAGGAAAACCCCATGCGCGTCCTTTCCGGCATCCAGCCCTCCGGCGCCCTGCACATCGGCAACTATTTCGCCATGATGGGTCCCATGATCCGTTATCAGGAAGAGCACGACCTCTTCTGCTTCATCGTCAATTACCACGCCCTGACCACCGTCACCGACCCGGTCAAGCTCAAGCAGGAGACCATGGGCGCGGTGCTGGACTTCCTGGCCCTGGGCCTGGACCCGGACCGGAGCACCTTCTATGTGCAGGGCGACGTGCCCGAGGTCTGCGAGCTGACTTGGGTGTTGAACAACCACACCCCGGTGGGTCTGCTGGAGCGGGCGCACTCCTACAAGGACAAGATCGCCAAGGGCTTCTCGCCCCACAACGGCCTGTTCACCTATCCGGTGCTGATGGCCGCCGACATCCTGCTTTACCAGGCCGGCGCGGTGCCGGTGGGCAAGGACCAGAAGCAGCACCTGGAGATCACCCGCGACATCGCCATCAAGTTCAACTACGCCTATGGCGACACCTTCGTGGTGCCCGAGCCCTGGATCGACGAGAACACCGCCGTGATTCCGGGACTGGACGGCCAGAAGATGTCCAAGAGCTACGGCAACACCCTGGAGATCTTCGGCGACGAAAAGACGCTCAAGAAGAAGATCATGAGCATCGTCACCGACTCCACCCCGGTGGAGGCGCCCAAGGACCCGGACAAGTGCAACGTCTACAAGCTGATCAGCCTGTTCCTGAGCCCGGCCGAGCGCCAGGAGCTGGCCGAGCGCTACCGCGCCGGCGGCCTGGGCTATGGCCAGGTCAAGAAGGACCTCCACGCCCGGATGTGGGAGTATTTCGCGCCTTATCGCGCCAAGCGGGCCGAGCTGGCCGCCGACCTGGGCGAGGTGCGCCGCATCATGCGAAAGGGCGCGGAAAAGGCGCGCAACGTGGCCGCCGTCACCCTGAAGGACGTGCGCGAAAAGGTGGGTCTTAATTACTAGTCCACCGAGTCCGCAGCGCTTTCCGTTTTCTCCCTCAACCTGGCGGCGGAGTCAACGCCGCCTGCGCGCCCGCCTGGCCGGGCCGGGGATGGTCCCGGTCCGAACCTTGGCGGCCGAGATCGAGGCCACCCTGGCCCCGGCCCGGGCCGCCTTCGCCCGTCTCTGCCCCGGCCTCTGCCCGGATTGCGCTGATCCCTGCTGCCAAAGGGTCAGCCCCCACGGCCTGCTGGACCAGACCGACGTGCTCTATCTGGCCGTCCGGGGCTGGCGCGGCACGCCCCTGGCCATGCCCACCGCCAAAGGCTGCCCCTTCCTGACCCCCGGGGGCTGCGGCCTGCCCTGGCAGGCGCGGCCCTTCGCCTGCCTGCGCTACCTCTGCCGGCCGATCCAGCGCGCCCTGGCCGAGGCCGAGCTGGCCGCCATCACCAGCGCCATCACCCGGGCCGCCGCCCTGCGCTCGCGGTTGATGGCCGCCTTTCTGGATGGTGATGGCCCGGCGGAGCCCAGAGGCCAACCGTGACGGTGACAAGGGTCAGTGCCAGCTCATCACCTTGTCTTTTCGACACAAAATAAGTAACAGCCGTCATTGCGAGCAGCCGAAAGGCGACGAAGCAATCCACCAACTTGTTTTCTTTTTTGCCTCTTCATGCTTCTTGACCAAAGGACCGGGCGATTGCTTCGCCGCGCCCGCAATGACAAGAGAGATAACGTTATTATCTTGGGGTCTCGCCAGACGCCGTGGCGATCTCCTGCCTCCCCGCCTCGGCGAAGATGGCTTTATATAACCGCTAACGGCCTAGATTTCCTGGCCCTGGGCCTTGAGCTCCTGGGCGCAGGCGAGGCCCTGCTTGCGCCCCACCACGAAGCAGCCGTTGCAGGAGATGCAGGTGGCCGGCTCCTGGCTGCCGTTCTTCCAGAGATTGGCCAGGTGGGGCTGGCGAATGAAGGGCCGGGACATGGAGACCGCGTCCACGCTCTCCAACGCCGCCTCGATGCGGCCCCGGCTGCGCCAGCCGCCCACGCTGATCACCGGGCACTTGACCACCGCCTTGATGGCCTGGGCGTTGGACAGGAAGTAGCCCTCGTCCGCGGGCGTTTTCACCACCCGCG
>JAIWNN010000136.1 GCA_020216805.1 Desulfarculus sp.
CCGCCGTCAACGTCGTCTTGCCGTGGTCGATGTGCCCGATCGTTCCCACGTTCACGTGAGGCTTCTTGCGCTCGAACTTTGCCTTGGCCATGACTGAAATCCTCCTCTAGGCTGCCAGACCCTGTCGTCTGGCCTCGCGCTCGGCCCGCACCTTCTCCATGACCTCCTGGGCCAGGCTGGCGGGCATGGGATCGTAGTGGGAAAATTCCATGCTGAACGTGGCCCGGCCCTGGGTGGCCGAACGCAAGTCAGTGGCGTAACCGAACATGTTGGACAAGGGCACCGTGGCGTTGACCACCTGGGCCCCGGGGCGGGTGTCCAGGGACTGCACCCGACCGCGCCGGCTGCTGAGATCGCCCATCACATCGCCCAGGAAATCGTCCGGGGTGGTGACCTCCAGCTTCATGACCGGCTCCAGGAGCTGCATGCCGGCCTTGCGGCAGGCGTCCTTGAGGGCCATGGAGGCGGCGATGAAGAAGGCCCGCTCGTTGGAGTCGACCTCGTGATAGGAGCCGTCGAAGAGGGTGACCTCGATGTCCACCAGCGGGAATCCGGCCAGGACGCCTTTTTCGCAGGCATCCTTGGCCCCCTTCTCCACCGCCGGGATGTACTCCTTGGGAATCACGCCGCCCACGATCTTGTCCTTGAAGACATAGCCGCTGCCGGGCTCGCCGGGGGCGACGCTGATCTTGCAGTGGCCATACTGCCCGCGGCCACCGGATTGCTTGATATAGCGGCCCTCGGCCTCGGCGCTCTGGGTGATGGCCTCGCGATAGGCCACCTGGGGTGCGCCGACCTCGGCCTCGACCTTGAATTCGCGCTTGAGGCGGTCGACGATGATCTCCAGGTGCAGTTCGCCCATGCCCCGGATCACGGTCTGGCCGGTCTCCTCGTCGCTGTTGACCCGGAAGCTGGGGTCTTCGGCCGCCAGGCGGGCCAGGGCCAGGCCCAGTTTCTCGGCCAGGGCCTTGGTGGCCGGGCGGATGGACAGGCCCATCACCGGTTCGGGCACGAAAAGCGACTCCAGCACCAGGGGGTGGCTGGGAGAGCAAAGGCTGTCGCCGGTGGAGGCGGTCTTGAGGCCCACCGCGGCCACGATGTCCCCGGCGTAGACCTCCTTGACCTCCTCGCGCTGGTTGGCGTGCATCTTCAGCAGGCGGCCGATGCGCTCGCTCTTCTGGGTGGTGGCGTTGTAGACCGTATCGCCGCTCTTGAGGCTGCCCGAGTAGATGCGCAGGAAGGTGAGCTGGCCCACGTAGGGGTCGGTCATCAGCTTGAAGGCCAGGGCCGCCAGGGGCGCGTTGTCATCGGCCGGCACCGGCACCTGATTGCCCTTGGGGTCGGTGGCGGTGATGGCGGCCACGTCCAGGGGGCAGGGCATGAACTCGATCACGGCGTCCAGAAGGGGCTGGATGCCCTTGTTCTTGAAGGCCGAGCCCAGGTAGACCGGGACGATGGCGGCCGCCAGCACGCCCTTGCGCAGGCCGCGTCGGATCTCATCGGCCGTCAGATCCTCGCCGCCCAGGTAGCGCTCCATCAGCTCGTCGTCGAACTCGCAGGCCGCCTCGACCACCTCCAGGCGCGCGGCCTCGACCTGCTCAATCAGCTCGGCGGGAACCTCGCTGGCCTGGACCTGCATGCCCTTGCTGAGGTCCTCAAAGCGAAGGGCCTGGCGACCGATCAGGTCCACCACGCCCTCGAACTTGTCCTCGGAGCCGATGGGCAGCTGCATCAGAATCGGGCGGCAACCCAGGCGCGCGGTCATCATCTCCACGCAACGCTGATGGTTGGCGCCCACCCGGTCCATTTTGTTGATGAAGGCGATGCGGGGCACGCCGTAGCGGTCGGCCTGGCGCCAGACGGTCTCGGACTGGGGCTGCACTCCCCCCACCGCGCAGAAGACGGCGATAACGCCGTCCAGCACGCGCAGCGAGCGCTCCACCTCGATGGTGAAATCCACGTGTCCGGGAGTGTCGATGATGTTGATGCGGGTGTCTTTCCAGAAGCAGGTGGTGGCGGCGCTGGTGATGGTGATGCCGCGCTCCTGCTCCTGGGCCATCCAGTCCATGATGGCGGAGCCGTCGTGCACTTCCCCCAGCCGATGCGACACACCGGTGTAGAAAAGGATTCGCTCGGTGGTGGTGGTCTTGCCCGCGTCGATATGGGCCATCAGCCCGATGTTGCGATGCCTGACCAGGGGAACCTGCCGTGCCACGACTATAACCCTAACTACCTTTCAATCAGCTCGAAAACGGGCAGCATCCGCAACGCGCACCCGTCTATCGTCGAACCTCGCGGGCGGTCTTGCCGCTACCCAAGGCGGCGGCGCCAACCCCAAGCCAAATCTCTTCGCGCCGCCGTCGGCCCAGTGCAACCGGGCCCTGCCCATCTTCGGTTATCAAAGAGGCCCTGCCCCCGACCCCACGGCCGGGGGCGTCGCGCGCGTCGTCCTACCAGCGGTAGTGGGCGAAGGCCTTGTTGGCCTCGGCCATGCGGTGGGTGTCTTCCTTCTTCTTCACCGAGCTGCCGCGCCCCGCCGCCGCGTCCAGGATCTCGGCCGCCAACTTGTCCGCCATGGTCTTGCCGTCGCCGCGCCCCCGCGCGTAGCCGATGATCCAGCGCATGGCCAGGGCCTGGCGCCGGTCGGAGCGGATCTCCACCGGAACCTGGTAGGTGGAGCCGCCCACCCGGCGGCTCTTGACCTCGATCACCGGACGCACGTTATCCAGGGCCTTCTCAAAAACCCGCAGGGGATCCTCGTTGCTGCGTTCACGGATCTTGTCCATCGCCCCATACAGAATCCGCTCGGAAGTGGATTTCTTGCCGTCGTACATCAGCTTGTTGGCAAACTTGGCCAACGTCTTGCTGCGGTACTTGGCGTCGGGCAGGATCTCCCGCTTGGGTACTTCGCGTCTCCTGGGCATCTTGTCCTATCCGTCCCTCGTTACAGCTAGCCCTAACGCGCGACGCCCCTCGTCCTGAAGGCTGCAAGGGGCATCGCCTCCGCCCGCGGTCCGGGGCGGGTCCGGCTCACTTGGGCCGCTTGGCTCCGTACTTGGAGCGGCCCTGCCTGCGGTCCTGCACGCCGGTGGCGTCCAGGGTGCCGCGGATGATGTGGTAGCGCACGCCGGGCAAGTCCTTGACACGGCCGCCACGGATCAGCACCACCGAGTGCTCCTGCAGGTTGTGGCCCACGCCGGGGATGTAGCTGGTCACCTCGACCCCGTTGGTCAAGCGCACCCTGGCCACCTTGCGCAAGGCCGAGTTGGGCTTCTTGGGGGTGGTGGTGTAAACCCGGATGCAAACGCCGCGCTTCTGGGGGCACTCCTGCAAGGCCGGCGTGGTCTTCTTCTTGCGAACCTGTTCGCGCCCCTTGCGAACCAGCTGGTTGATCGTCGGCAACTAAAGCCTCCTGGCCTATCCGGGGGAGTGCGTCGCAACCCCCCGCCAATTCAAGCCTTGCCCGGCTGCTCTCACCGGCGGCGGACCGTGTTGCGCGCCAGCGAAAGCACGTTCGCCCCCCGATTGCCCCAGGGGAGCAACGCAAATGCGAGCGACCGTGGAATTGCTACTTGTACCCTGCCCGCGCCAGCCTGTCAAGAGCCATTTGCCGGCTCGCGTCAGTCTCGGCCCCGGATCCGCCCGGGATGGGGCTCCGAGGGCCCCATCCCAGGGGAACTTGCCTATAATATACCAAAAACGCCAGCTTGGCAACCACCGGACCGAGTCTAGAGGGCGGCCTCGCTGTCGGGCTGGTCGCGCTCGGTCAACAGCCCTTCCTCCATCCCCGCCTCGCCCATGTCCTCGGCCATGGCCTCGCTCAGCTCCTCGTCGCGGTAGCGCGCCGCCGGGCGGTAGTCGGCCGGGGCCTCGGCGTGGGGGATGTGCTGGTTGCGGTAGACCACCAGGCCGGTGCCGGCCGGGATCAGGCGACCCATGATGACGTTTTCTTTCAACCCCTTGAGATCGTCGACCTTGCCGGCGATGGAGGCCTCGGTCAGAACCTTGGTGGTCTCCTGGAAGCTGGCCGCGCTGATGAAGCTGTCGGTGGAAAGGCTGGCCTTGGTGATGCCAAGCAGCAGGGGCTCGGCCGAGGCCCGGCGCAGATTTGCTTCCATAAGCCTGCGGTTTTCCTCGTCAAACCGCCACTTCTCCACCTGCTCGCCGATCAGGAAGTTGCTGTCGCCCGCGTCATTGATGCGCACCCGCCGCATCATCTGGCGCACGATGACCTCGATGTGTTTGTCGTTGATCTTCACACCCTGGAGGCGGTAGACCTCCTGCACTTCGTCCACCAGGTAGCGGGCCACCTCCTCGGGGCTGCGGGTCTTGAGCAGGTCGTGGGGGTTGATGGAGCCGTCCATCAACGGCTCGCCGGCCCGCACGTAGTCGCCCTCGTGCACGGTGACGTGCTTGCCCTTGGGGATCAGGTACTCCCGCTTGTCCTCCTCGCGCAGGCCCGGGTCCACCACCACCTTGCGCTTGCCCTTGGTCTGCTTGCCGAAGCTGACCACGCCGTCGATCTCGCTGATGACCGCCGTCTCCTTGGGCTTGCGCACCTCGAAAAGCTCGGCCACCCGGGGCAGGCCGCCGGTGATGTCCTTGGTCTTGGTGGTTTCGCGCGGGATGCGGGCCAACACGTCGCCGGCCTTGACGGTGTCGCCCTCGGCCACCATGATGATGGCGCCCACCGGCAACAGATAGCGGGCCTCGCCGCGCCCGCCGGAGAGCTTGGCGGTCTTGGCGGTGCCGGGCTCCTTGATGGAGATGCGCGGCCGCAGGTCGGCGTTGCGGCTCTCGATGGTCACCTTGGTGGAGCGGCCGGTGACCGGGTCCAAGCGCTCCTGCATGGTGACGTTCTCGATCACGTCGCCGAATTTGATCTCGCCCTCCACGTCGGTGAGGATGGGGCTGGTGTAGGGGTCCCACTGGGCCACCACCTGGCCGGGCTGGACCAGGTCGCCGTCGTTGAAGAGCAGGTGGGCGCCGTAGCTGATCTTGTAGCGCTCGCGCTCGCGTCCGCCCTCGCCCATGATGGCCAACTCTCCGTTGCGGTTCATGACCACCCGGTGGCCGGTGCTGCTCATGACCGTCACCAGGTTCAGGTACTTGACCGAACCGGGGTAGCGCGCCTCCACCTTGGACTGCTCGGCCCGCCGGGCGGCCGCGCCGCCGATGTGGAAGGTGCGCATGGTCAACTGGGTGCCGGGCTCGCCGATGGACTGGGCGGCGATGATGCCGATGGCCTCGCCCACGTCCACCGGCTTGCTGTGGGCCAGGTCGCGGCCGTAGCACTTGGAGCAGACGCCGCGCTTGCAGTCGCAGGTGAGCACGGAACGGATCTGGACCCGCTCCACGCCGGCCTCCTCCAGCTTGCTCACCCCGTCTTCGTCGATCTCGGCGTTGGCCGGAATCAGCACCTCGCCGGTCAGGGGGTCGCGGATATCGCGCAAGGCCGTGCGGCCCAGGACGCGCTCGCCCACATGCTGGATGACCTCGCCGCCCTCGCGCAGGGCCTCCACCTCGATGCCGTTGATGGTGCCGCAGTCGAGCTCCACCACGATGGCGTCCTGGCTGACGTCCACCAGGCGGCGGGTGAGGTAGCCGGAGTTGGCGGTTTTCAAGGCGGTGTCGGCCAAGCCCTTGCGCGCGCCGTGGGTGCTGATGAAGTACTGCAGCACCGTCAGACCCTCGCGGAAGTTGGCGGTGATGGGGGTCTCGATGATCTCGCCCGACGGCTTGGCCATCAGTCCGCGCATGCCGGCCAACTGCTTCATCTGGTCCTTGCTGCCGCGGGCGCCGGAGTCGGCCATCATGAAGATGGGGTTGAAGCTGGTGGTGCGGATCTCGGTGCCGTCCGGCCCCTTGACGACGTCCTGGCTGATGTCCTCCATCATCTCCTTGGCGACATCCTCGGTGGCCTTGGCCCAGATGTCCACGGCCTTGTTGTACTTCTCGCCGTCGGTGATGATGCCGTCCTTGTATTGTTTCTCGATCTGGCGCACCTCGGACATGGCCTGGTCCAGGATCTCCTGCTTGGTGTGCGGGATGACCATGTCGTTGACACAGATGCTGATGCCGCTGCGGGTGCTGTGGAAGTAGCCGAAGTCCTTGAGGCGGTCGGCCAGCAGCACGGTGGCCTTGGTGCCGGCCCGGCGGTAGCACAGTCCCACCAGGCCCTTCAGGGCCTTCTTGTCCATCACCAGGTTGATGCGGTCGAACTCGATCTGGGGGGGCAGAATCTCGGCCAAGAGCACCCGGCCCACCGTGGTCTTGACCTTCTTGCCCTCGATGCGGCAGTTGATGGCCGCGTGCAGGTCCACCGCGCCGGCGTCATAGGCCATGCGCACCTCCAGCGGATCGCTGAAGGCCATGCCCTCGCCCTTGGCCAGGGGACGCTCGCGGGTGAGATAGTACAGCCCCAGGACGATGTCCTGGTTGGGCACGATGATCGGCTCGCCGTTGGCCGGGGACAGGATGTTGTTGGTGCTCATCATCAGCACCCGGGCCTCGATCTGGGCCTCGATGGACAGCGGCACGTGGACCGCCATCTGGTCGCCGTCGAAGTCGGCGTTGTAGGCCTGGCAGACCAGGGGGTGGAGCTGAATGGCCTTGCCCTCGACCAGAAGCGGCTCGAAGGCCTGGATGCCCAGGCGGTGCAGGGTGGGGGCGCGGTTCAGGAGCACCGGATACTCGCGCACCACCTCGGACAGGGTGTCCCAGACCTCCGGGGTCTCGCGCTCCACCAGCTTCTTGGCGCCCTTGATGGTGGTGACCAGACCCTTGATCTCCAGGCGGTGGTAGATGAAGGGCTTGAAGAGCTCCAGGGCCATCTTCTTGGGCAGGCCGCACTGGTGCAGGCGCAGGTCCGGGCCGATGACGATGACCGAGCGGCCGGAGTAGTCCACGCGCTTGCCCAGCAGGTTCTGGCGGAAGCGGCCCTGCTTGCCCTTGAGCATGTCCGACAGCGACTTCAGGGGGCGCTTGTTGGGACCGGTGATGGTCTTGCCCCGGCGGCCGTTGTCGAAAAGGACGTCCACCGCCTCCTGGAGCATGCGCTTCTCGTTGCGGATGATGATGTCCGGGGCGGCCAGCTCGTGCAGGCGGCGCAGGCGGTTGTTGCGGTTGATCACCCGGCGGTAGAGGTCGTTGAGGTCGCTGGTGGCGAAACGACCGCCATCCAGGGGCACCAGGGGCCGCAGGTCCGGAGGCAGCACCGGGATGATGTCCATGATCATCCAATCGGGCTGGTTGCCGCTCTCGCGGAAGGCGTCGATGACCTTCAGCCGCTTGGCCAGCTTCTTGCGCTTGGCCTCGCTGGTGGTGGTCACCATCTCCGCCCGCAGCTCCTCCCAGAGCGAGACCAGGTCCATCTCGCGCAGCATGGTCTGGATGGCCTCGGCGCCGATGCCGGCCTTGAACTGGTTGCCGTACTCGCTCTTGAGCTGGCGGTAGCGCTCCTCGACCACCAACTGGGCCTTGGCCAGGCCGGGCACGTCGCCGGGGTCCAGGATGATATAGCTCTCGAAGTAGAGGACCTTCTCCAGGTCCTTCAGGGTCAGGTCCAGGAGGTTGCCCACCTTGGAGGGCAGGGACTTGAGGAACCAGATGTGGGCCACCGGGGTGGCCAGGTCGATGTGACCCATGCGCTCCCGGCGGACCTTGGACTGGATGACCTCGACCCCGCACTTCTCGCAGACCACGCCGCGGTGCTTCATGCGCTTGTACTTGCCGCAGTTGCACTCGTAGTCCTTGGTGGGCCCGAAGATCTTGGCGCAAAACAGGCCGTCGCGCTCGGGTTTGAAGGTGCGGTAGTTGATGGTCTCGGGCTTCTTGACCTCTCCGAAGGACCAGGCCTTGATCTTCTCCGGGCTGGCCAGGGAGATCTTGACCGAGTCGAAGGAAAGCGGGTCCTTGGGTTTGGCGAAGTAGCTGTAGAGGTCTTCCAAGGGACTTCTCCTTAAAAGGCGAGGGAGTTGCTTCTTGGCAGCGGCGGGGCCGGGGCCCCGGCCGCGCGCAGCCTGGTGATCGTCGAATGCCGCGTTGCGGGTCCTCTCATTCCGCCGCGGCGGCCTCGGTGCGCTGCTCGACCATCTCCACGTCCAGGCAAAGGGCTTGCAGCTCCTTGACCAGGACGTTGAAGCTCTCGGGCAGACCGGCCTCCAGGTTGTTTTCTCCCTTGACTATCTTTTCGTACATGCGGGTGCGTCCGGCCACGTCGTCGCTCTTGACCGTCAGGAATTCTTGGAGCGAATAAGCGGCGCCGTAGGCCTCCATGGCCCAGACCTCCATCTCGCCCAGGCGCTGGCCGCCGAACTGGGCCTTGCCGCCCAGGGGCTGCTGGGTGACCAGGGAGTAGGGACCGATGGACCGGGCGTGGATCTTGTCGTCCACCAGGTGGTGGAGCTTGAGCATGTACATCACCCCCACCGTCACCGGACGGTCGAAGGATGCGCCGGTGCGGCCGTCGCGCAGGCGGGCCTGGCCGGTGGTGGAGACACCGGCCAGCTCCAGGAGCTTGCGAATCTCGTCCTCGCTGGCTCCGTCGAAAACGGGGGTGGCCACCGGCAGGCCATAACGCAGGTTCTCGGCCAGGCTGGTCAGGTCCTGCTCCTTGGCCGCGGTCATCAGGTCGTCCATCTCCGCCGGGGAATAGACCTGCTCCAGGAAGTTTTTGAGCTCCTTTTGCTTGGCCTGGGCCTGGGCCTTGACCTTGGCCGCGTAGATGTCGTCCAGCAGGCGGCCGATCTGCTGGCCGATGGCCTTGCTGGCCCAGCCCAGGTGGGTCTCCAGCACCTGGCCGACGTTCATGCGGCTGGGCACGCCCAGGGGGTTGAGCACGATGTCCACCGGGGTGCCGTCCTCGAAGAAGGGCATGTCCTCCTCGGGCAGGATGCGGCTGACCACGCCCTTGTTGCCGTGGCGGCCGGCCATCTTGTCGCCCACGCTGAGCTTGCGCTTCATGGCCACGTAGACCTTGACCATCTTGATCACGCCCGGCGGCAGTTCGTCGCCCTTCTTGAGCTTGGAGACCTTGTTCTCGAAGGCGGCGCGGATCAGGTCCACCTGCTCCAGATAGCTGTCGATGATGCGCTCCAGCTCGGCCTGGACCCGATCGTCGGCCCCGGCCAGCTCGATCTCGCGCACCAGGCGCACCGGCAGGTCCTTCAGGTGCTCGCTGGTGATGGCGGTTTTCTTGGGGATGATGACCTTGCCGCGGTCGTCCTTGAGCGGGGCGGCCACGGTCTTGCCCACCAGGAGCATCTCCAGCTGGTCCATGGCGTTGCGCCGGATGATGCCGATCTCGTCCTTCTGGTCCTTCATCAGGCGGGCCACCTCGTCGTCCTCGATGGCCTGGGCCCGCTCGTCCTTTTCGATGCCCTTGCGCGAGAAGACCCGGGCGTCGATGACGATGCCCTCCACCCCCGGCGGCACCCGCAGGCTGGTGTCCTTGACGTCTCCGGCCTTCTCGCCGAAGATCGCGCGCAAGAGCTTCTCCTCCGGGCTAAGCTGGGTCTCGCCCTTGGGCGTGATCTTGCCCACCAGGATGTCGCCGGCCTTGATCTCCGCGCCGATGCGGATGATGCCGGCCTCGTCCAGGTTCTTGAGCGCCTCCTCGCCCACGTTGGGGATGTCGCGGGTGATCTCCTCCTTGCCCAGCTTGGTGTCGCGGGCCACGGTCTCGAACTCCTCGATGTGCACCGAGGTGAAGATGTCCTCCTTGGCGATGCGCTCGCTGACCAGGATGGAGTCCTCGTAGTTGTAGCCGCCCCAGCTCATGAAGGCGACCATGACGTTGCGACCCAAGGCCAGCTCGCCCTGGTCCACCGCCGGACCGTCGGCCAGGATCTGGCCCTGGCGCACCCTTTGCCCGCGCACCACGATGGGCTTCTGGCTGGTGCAGGTGTTCTGGTTGCTGCGCTGGTACTTGATCAGCTTGTAGATCTTGACCTGGCTGTGGGGCTCCTCGGGGTTCAGGGGTTGGTCATAGCGCACCACGATGCGGGCCGCGTCCACGTCGTTGATCACGCCGTCGGCCTCGGCCACCACGCAGACGCCGGAGTCGCGGGCCACCACCCGCTCGATGCCGGTGCCCACCAGGGGCGCGTCGGTGCGAAGGAGCGGCACCGCCTGGCGCTGCATGTTGGAACCCATCAAGGCGCGGTTGGCGTCGTCGTTCTCCAGGAACGGCACCAGGGAGGCGGCCACCGACACCAGCTGGTTGGGGCTGACGTCCATGTAATCCACCTCTTCCGGACTGACCATCATGAACTCGCCCGCCCGGCGCACGCTGACGATGTCGCGCAGGAAGCGGCCGTCGGCGTCGATGGGCGCGTTGGCCTGGGCGATGGCGTGGTCGGCTTCCTCCAGGGCGGAGAGGAAGTTCACCTGCTTGGTGACCCGGCCCTCGCCGGCCAGGCGGTAGGGCGTCTCGATGAAGCCGTAGTCGTTGACCCGGGCGTAGGTGGACAGGCTGACGATCAAGCCGATGTTGGGACCTTCCGGGGTCTCGATGGGGCAGATGCGGCCGTAGTGGGTGGAATGCACGTCGCGCACCTCGAAGCCGGCGCGTTCGCGGGTCAGGCCGCCCGGTCCCAGGGCCGAGAGCCGCCGTTTGTGGGTGACTTCGCTCAGGGGGTTGGTCTGGTCCATGAACTGGCTGAGCTGGCTGGTGCCGAAGAACTCCTTGACCACCGCGCTGACCGGCTTGGAGTTGATCAGATCGTGGGGCATCAGGGCCTCGATCTCCTGCAGGCTCATGCGCTCCTTGATCGCCCGCTCCATGCGAACCAGGCCGATGCGGTACTGGTTCTCCAGCAGCTCGCCCACCGCGCGCACCCGGCGGTTGCCCAAGTGGTCGATGTCGTCCACCTGGCCCTCGGTGTCCTTGAGCTCGATGAGCATTTGCACCGCGCGCATGATGTCCTCGCGGCGCAGGGTGCGCACCTCGTCGCTGACGTCCAGGCCCAGGCGCAGGTTCAGCTTCAGGCGGCCCACGGCCGAGAGGTCGTAATGCTCGGGGCTGAAGAAAAGGTTGTTGAAGAAGGTGCGCGCCACCTCCAGGGTGGGGGGGTTGGAGGGCCTGAGCTTGCGGTAGATGTCGACGATGGCCTCGTCCTCGCCCTCGACCTTGTCCAGCTCCAGGGTGTCACGGAAGCTGGAGCTGACCCGCATGCCGTCGATGTACAGGGTGGGCACGTCCACCACCCCGGCCGCGCGCAGCTTCAGCAGCGCCTCGTTGCCGATGGGCTGGTTGAGGCCCACGATCACCTCGCCGGTGGCCGGGTCGGCCAGGTCTGCGGCGGCGTAGCGGCCCAGCAGGTCCTCCGGGTCCACCAGGATCCACTCCACCCCCAGCTCGGCCAGGCGATTGATGGCCCGGCGGGTCATCTTCTTGCCGGCCTTGACCAGGGGCTTCTTGGTCTCCGGATCGATGACGTCGCGGCTGACCTCGCGGCCCATCATCAGGTCGGCCACCACCTTGCGCTGGATTTGCTCGCCGTCGAGCCGGAACCACTCCTTCTGGTACATGGTGTCCAGAAGATCCTGGGCGCTGTAGCCCAGGGCCTTGAGAAGCAGCGTCACCGGGAACTTGCGCCGGCGGTCGATGCGCACGTAGAGGATGTCCTTGGGATCGAACTCCAGATCGATCCAGGAGCCGCGCAGCGGGATGATGCGGGCGCTGTAGAGCAGCTTGCCGCTGGAGTGGGTGCGGCCCTTGTCGTGGTCGAAGAAGATGCCCGGGGAGCGGTGGAGCTGGCTGACCACCACCCGCTCGGTGCCGTTGACGATGAAGGTGCCCCGGGCGGTCATCAGTGGCAGGGTGCCGAAGTAGATCTCCTGCTCCTTGATGTCGCGGATGGACTGGGCCCCGGTCTCCTTGTCCACATCGTAGACCACCAGGCGCACGGTCAGCTTCAGGGGCGCCTCATAGGTCATGCCGCGGGCCAGGCACTCGTCCACCTCGTACTTGACTTCGCCGAAGGAATAGCTGACAAACTCCAGCGAAGAGGTGCCCGAGAAGTCGCGGATGGGGAAGACGCTCTTGAACACGCCCTGCAGGCCGGTCTCCTGCCTGAGCTCCGGCGCGGTGTCCTTCTGCAAAAACCTCTCATAGCTCTGCTTCTGCATGTCTATGAGATTGGGGATGTCGATGATCTTGGAGATCTTGCCGAAAGTCTTGCGGACCCGCTTCCTGGTCTCGGTCGCCTGGCTCATGGACTCTCCTTCGAGGAAGGGTGCGGGGAGGCTCGCCGCCTAGGGGCGCCTCCCGGGTGGCGGGGCCACCAAACACGGGCACCCGGCGGCACCTAGGCCGCTCGCCCGAGCAAGCGGCCCGGCCCTGCCGGGGGGCGATGCATCTTTTGGAGCCGACCCGCCGGCGGCCCAGCGACGACCGCCGGCGGGTGCTTGACAACTAAAGCCGGTGGCTCGGGTCTTACTTGACCTGCACCACCGCGCCGGATTCCTCCAGCTCGGCCTTGATCTTCTCGGCCTCTTCCTTGCTGACCGCTTCCTTGATCGGCTTGGGCGCGCCGTCCACCAGGTCCTTGGCCTCCTTCAGGCCCAGGCCGGTGATGGCCCGCACCACCTTGATCACCTGGATCTTCTTGTCGCCGGCGCTCTCCAGGATGACGTCGAACTCGGTCTGCTCCTCCTGCACCGCCGCCTCGGCGCCGCCGCCCATGGGCATGGCGGCCATGGCCACCGGGGCCGCGGCGCTGACGCCGAAGGTCTCCTCCAGCTCCTTGACCAGCTCGGAGAGCTCCAGGACGGTCATGTTCTTGATGTACTCGATCACGTCGGCTTTGCTGATGGACATTGTTTAAGATCCTTTCCTCGGCGGCCGCGGACGTCTTCGGCCCCGGCCCGATGTGGCGAAAATGCTTGGGATCTAGCTCCCGCGCCGGCCCGCCTAGGCGGCCTCGGCCCTCTGGTCCTTGATGGCCACGAGCACGTTGAGCAACGAGCGCGGCACCGCCGCCAGCACGCTGACCAGGTTGCGGGGCACGCCGTTCATGGCGCCCAACAACATGGCCAGGAGTTGTTCGCGGGAAGGCATCTTGGCCAGCTCCACCACCTGGGCGGCGCTGATGACCTTGCCCTCCAGCACCCCGGCCCTCAGCTCCAGCTTGGGGTTGGCCTTGGCGAAATCCACCAAGGTCTTGGCCAGGGCCACCGGGTCGTCGAACGCGATGGCCAGGCCGTTGGGCCCCTTGAGCTGATCAGCCGGAATCGCGGCGGAAACGCTCTCGCTGGCGCGCTGCAGCAGCGTGTTCTTCACCACCACGTACTCAAGGTTGTTCTCCTTGAGCTTCTGCCTCAGGTCGGTCATCTGCTCGACCTTGAGACCGGTGAAGTTGGTCAACACGCACGCCTTGGCGCGACCGAGGCGCTCGGCCATGGTCTGGACCACGACCTCTTTATCGCTGCGGTTCACCTCTGGCTACCTCCTTGGAAGACCAGCCTCGCGCCGGCCTTCCCGCCTGTCGTCTGGATCCCGACCCGAGGCCAGAATCAAGGAGGTGAGCAGAATCCCGATTCGCCACACCTGCCTGATCGCTCTCGGCGGGTGATCCCCAGCAGGATCATTAGGGCCCCGCGCCGGGCCGCCCGCTGTCTCTGACCGATACGCAGATCCAGAGCCTGTATGTTCACGGGACCGAGCGCCGGCCCCGTTGCAAGCCTGAGTTAGGCCTTGGTCACCGCCTTGACCTCGGCGGTGTCCAGGCGCACGCCCGGACCCATGGTGGTGCTGACGGTGATGCCCTTGACGTAGGTCCCCTTGGCGGTGGCCGGCTTCAGGCGCACCAGGGTCTCCATCAAGGCGTCCAGGTTCTCCTTCAGCTTTTCCGAGCCGAAACTCTTCTTGCCCACCGGGGCGTGGATCACGCCGCCCTTGTCCACCCGGAACTCGATCTTGCCGGCCTTGATCTCCTTGATGGCCTTGGCCAGGTCGAAGGTCACGGTGCCGCTCTTGGTGTTGGGCATCAGGCCGCGGGGACCCAGGATGCGGCCGACCTTGCCCACCGCGCCCATCATGTCCGGGGTGGCCACGGCGCGGTCGAAGTCGGTCCAGCCGCCCTGGATCTTCTCCACCAGGTCGTCGCCGCCGACGTAATCCGCGCCCGCGTCCAGGGCCTCCTTCTCCTTCTCGCCCTTGGCGAAGACCGCCACCCGCACCGTCTTGCCGGTGCCGTGGGGCAAGACCACGGTGCCGCGCACCATCTGGTCGGCGTGGCGGGGATCCACGCCCAGGCGCACCGCCACGTCCAGGCTCTCGTCGAACTTGGCGTAGGAGGCGCCCAAGGCGGCCTCGATGCCCTCGGCGAAGGTGTACTTCCGGGCGCGGTCCACCTGGGTGCGCGCCTGATGGAATTTCTTGCCGTGCTTGGCCATTGCTTGCTTCTCCGGGTTGCGGAGCGCCGTGTGCGGTCGGCCTGGCCGGGCCTCCACGGGCTCGAATATGCGCGTAGGCCCGCGGCCTACTGGATGACCTCCAAGCCCATGGACCGGGCGGTGCCCATGATGGTCCGCATCGCCTGGTTCAGATCCCGGGTGTTGAGGTCGTTCATCTTCTCCTGCGCGATCTCCTTGATCTGCGCCATGCTGATCTTGCCGACCTTCTCCTTGTTGGGAGTGGCCGAGCCCTTGGGCACGCCCGCGGCCTTGCGCAACAGCACCGCCGCCGGCGGAGTCTTGGTCACGAAGGTGAAGCTGCGGTCGGCGTAGACCGTGATCACCACCGGGATGATGGTGTCGCCGATGCCCTGGGTGCGGGCGTTGAAGGCCTTGCAGAATTCCATGATGTTGGCGCCATGGGGGCTCAGGGCCGGACCCACCGGCGGGCTGGGGTTGGCTTTGCCGGCCGGAATCTGCAACTTGATGTTGGCTACGACTTTCTTGGCCATGATGTCTCCTGAGGCTGGGGCCGGGGCCCCCAAGCAGCGCAACGCCCGCGCACCCAGTTGCGCGGCGGGCGGCCGGGCCGGCTGGCTGTCCGGCTATATCTTGGTTACCTGGACGAACTCCAATTCCACCGGGGTGGCGCGGCCGAAGATGCTGATCAGCACCCGCAGCTTGCCCTTGTCGGGATGGACTTCCTCCACCACCCCGTTGAAGTTGTTGAAGGGGCCGTCGATGACCCGCACCTCGTCGCCTTCGCGGAAGCTGTACTTGGGCCGGGGGGCCTTGGCGCCCTCGGCCATCTGGGCGATGATGCGCTCGGCCTCCTCCTCGGTGATGGGCTGCGGCGCGGTCTCGGTCCCCCCCACGAATCCGGTCACCTTGGCCGTGGACTTGACCAAATGCCAGGTGGTGTCGTTCATCTCCATCTCGACCAGAATGTAGCCGGGATAGAATTTGCGGGAGGACTCGCGCCGCTGGCCCTTGACCATCTCCACGACCTTCTCCATGGGCACCAGGATCCGGCCGAAGTAGTCGGTCAGACCGTGGGACTTGACGCGCTCGGCCAGGGCCTCGCGGACCTTGTTCTCGAACCCGGAGTAGGTGTGAACGATGTACCAGAGTTTGGCCACGCTCTTGCTCCCTAGCCCAACCTGATGATGGCTCTTACTAAATGCCCCAGGGAGTAGTCCACCAGGGCCAGAAAGACGCTGGCCAGGATGACCAGCACCACCACCACGCCGGTGCTGGAGATGGCTTGCTTGCGGGGCGGCCAGGTGACCTTCCTCAGCTCGGTTTTGACCTCGCGCAAAAACTGCACCGCCTGGCCCAGCCAGACCGCCGGCCCCCCCGGCTGGGAGTCCTTTTCCTTGGTCGCTCGGGCGGCCTTGGCCGCGACGGCCTTGTCCGGCGCCGGCTTGGCCACGGTCGGCTTTTGTACCTTCTTGCTTTCCTTGGCTTCGGCCATGCGCCCCTCGGCCTCCCGCGGCTGTGATCAACTAAAAAGCCGCCCTGCCCCGCTCCGGCCCCCTGTGAGCCGGCCGGGGCCGCGCCGCCGTGGATCAAAGTTGCTGCGTCGGTGAGTGGCACGCCTGGAGGGAATCGAACCCCCAGCCTTCGGATTTGGAGTCCGACGCTCTAGCCTAGTTGAGCTACAGGCGTGCAATCACCGCTAAACACTTGACTACTTGCCCTCGCGATGCAGGGTGTGCTTGCGGCAGGAGCTGCAGTACTTCTTGAACTCAAGCTTGTCGGGAGTCCGACGCTTGTTCTTGGTGGTGCTGTAGTTCTTGCGCTTGCACTCTTGGCAAAGCAACTGAATGATATCTCTGGGCATTTACAGCCGCCTTTACTCGATGATCTCGCTGATGACGCCGGCGCCCACGGTGCGGCCGCCCTCGCGGATGGCGAACCGAAGCTCCTTCTCCATGGCGATGGGGGT
>JAIWNN010000137.1 GCA_020216805.1 Desulfarculus sp.
GGTTCACCAGCTTGTCCAGCTTGTCGGTGTCCACCCGGATGGTGGCCGACGCCGAATGCCCCACCGGCGCCAAGGCGCGACCCGACGAGGCCGGAGGTTTGGACGAGGCCGGGGTGGGTGGGGGGGCCTGGGTCGGGACGGAGGCGGTCCCGGTGGGTGGCGTTAGGGACTTCTCCGGGGCGGTCGGGGGCGGTTGGGGTGAAGGATCGGCGATCCCCGACGAGGTGTCACCGCTCAAGACGTCAATTTTGATGTCGTTCTCGTCGCGCAGGAAGATGAAGACATCCTCCACCGCCGCCAGGGGCTCCTTGGTGGTCAGCCAGATCTCCCACCAAAGGTACAGCCGGTCGCCGATCAGGTCGGGGAATTCGGGCAGAGCCTCGTCATGACACTCCACCCGGTCCAGCCGGCCCAAATCCGAGAGCTCCAGGAGGATTTGCAAGGGATCGGTGCCGGTTTCCAGCACCTCGGGCATCAGACGCATGACGATATGGAAGGTGGTCTGGCCGGAAGACGGGGAGGCGGCGTCCAACACCGCACCGGGGGATGGCGCCGTTCCTGCCGACTCCTGGCCTAACCGGCGGGCCAACATGGCCATGATCTCGCGCGGGGGGGCGGGGCTCTCGCCAGCCAAGTGGCCCTGGATCAGCAGCTTCAGGGCGTCCACCGCCCCCAGCAACAGCCCCACCACGTCGCCGTCCGGGGTCAGCCGACCTTGGCGCATCTCGTCCAAGATGCCTTCCATGAGGTGGGTGAGATCCACCACGTCCTCATAGCCCACGATGCCGGCGTTGCCCTTCATGGTGTGGGCGGCGCGGAAGACCGCGTTGATTTCCTCGGGGTCTTCGCTGCCTTCCAGCTCCAGCAGACCACGCTCCAGGGAATCTATGATTTCCTGGGACTCTTCCGCGAAGATTTGCAGCAGCTTGTCGTCCACGGCGCCGACCTCGCCGCTAGGAGATGGTGCGGGTGAATTTGTGCACCACGGCCAGCAGGGTTTCGGGCTTGAAGGGCTTGACCAGCCAACCGCTGGCCCCGGCGCGCTTGCCTTCCAACTTTTTGCTGTCCTCGCGCTCGGTGGTCAGCACCAGGATGGGTAGGTAGCGGAAAGGGGTTTGCTTGACTTCCTTGATGAAGGTGATGCCATCCATGACCGGCATGTTGACGTCGCTGATGATCATGGCCGGCTGACGGTTGGCCGCCGCCAGGCGTTGCAGGAGGTCCAGCCCCTCCCTGCCGTTCTGGGCCTGGGCCACCTCGTAACCGGCTCCCTTGAGGGTCATCTCCACCGACATCCTCAAGGTGGCCGAATCATCCACGATCACGATCAACTTGCTCATCAAGCCATCCCCAAGCAAAAGCCTATCGGCGTCAGCCTAAAACCGGGCGCAGGCGCTGGTCGATGCCGGATAAAGCCAACGCCTTGTTCATCGCCGTGGGCAGGTTGGCGAGCTGGATCGCGCCATGTTTCCGTCGGCTTTGGGCAAAGGCCAGCAGGAATTGCAGACCAGCCAGGTCCACGCCGGTGACCGCCGAGAGGTCCAAGACCACCACGCCTGGGGCGTTGAGTTCGGGCAGCAGGTATTCCTTCAGGCTTTCCAGGAATTGGACTTGCAATTCTCCCCGGATCGCGATGGCCCCGCCCTGGCGTTCACAGGTCAGCATCGTCGGGATCCCCGAACCTTATTTGGCCGGAGAGATGTTGAAAATTTTGTCCAGCTTGACCACCTTGAACATGGTGTAGATGTCTTTGGACATATTCTCGATGCGGATCTTGCCGCCCTGGGCGGCGACGTTCTTGTAAAACAGCAGCAGCTTGCCGATGCCGGTGCTGCCAATGAAGGTGACGCCGCTGAAATTGAAGACCACTTCCTTCAAGGCGGAGATGTCCAGCTCCAGAAAGCGGCGCTTTAGCTCCTCGGCCCCGCGTTCATCAATGCTGCCGACCACCTCGATTTGAGCTACGTCACCCTGTTGGCGCAAGGTCAGATCCATCTTGAGGCTCCTTCCGGCAAGGTCGAACCAGACGGCGGCGCCAGCCTGGTGATATCGTTGGCAACCGCGCAACTAATTGACATGAGCTAGTGTAGCATAACTAGAAATAGCAAATGGTCGCAGGGTTGGCAACGTCCATCGGCGCCCACCGCGATCGTTATTTGCCGGGTTCGCCATGCGGGTGGCCGCCTCCGCGCTGTTCGGCGATTTCGTCTTTTTGCCTTTGCAGCACGTATAGGTGGATCACCTCGCGATCCTCGTCGCTGATCTTGGCGAACTGCCCGCCCACCAGGCCCTGCGGTCCCACGTTGCGCACCGAAAGGATCAGGGGCAGGGGATGACCGCTGGTGGGCAGGTGCAGGAATCCACTGACGTTCTGGCCTTGGTTCAGGTCTGGCGCCCACAGCGCCAGCCCGCCGGCGCTGATGTCGTAGACCTGGTGCCTACGGCCGCCGATCTGGAAATAGACCGGCGCCGAGGGGGCGGGGCGCACACGGAAATAGTAGCGCGGCCCCTCGTCGAACCGCAACCCGAACGGGTCAGCGGGCTTGCTGGATTTCTTTTTTTTCCAGAACAAACTCCACCCTCCTGTTCTTGGCCATGTTCTCTTCACTGGTGTTGGGCACCAACGGCTCGGTGTCGGCATAGCCGGTGGCGGTCATGCGCTTGGGCGCGATGCCCTTGGATATGAGATAGCGCAGCACCGCCGTGGCCCGCAAGGCGCTCAGCTCCCAGTTGGTCTCGAACTTGGGCGAGCTGATGGGGCGGGGGTCGGTGTGCCCCTTCACGTGCAGGACATAGTCGGGATAAGAGCGCACGATGCCGGCGATCTGGTCCAGCAGCGGCAGGGACTCGCTCTTGAGCGAGGCTTGTCCGCTGTCGAACATGGTCTGGCCCTTGACCTCCAGGATCACCAGGTTGCCCTGGGTGGTCACCCGCACGCTGTCCTCGATGTTCTTGCGTTTGATCATCTGCTGGATGTCCTCCAGCAGCGGCTCTTCCTCCAATCCGGTGAGCTGGTCCAGGGAGCGGGGCATGGTCCGGGTCAGCTCCAGCCGGCCCAGGTCGCCGCGGGGGGCTTCCAGCTTGCCGAAGGTGTTCTGGATAGACTCCACCACCGCCTCGTACCTGCGGGTGTCGAAGTTGGCCAGGGCCACCAGCAGGACAAAGAAGGTCAGCAACAAGGTGACCATGTCGGCGTAGGTCACCAGCCACTCGCCGGCGTCTTCGTCATCTTGCTCGCCCGAGGTGGTCAGGCTTTTGACCGGATCATCCATTGCCCTTGTCATCCTTGATCCTGGCGGGGTCGTAGGCGTCGCGCAGGCGCGGCGGGATGAAGGAACTGAGCTTCTCGTAGATCAGCAGGGGGTTGTTGTTCTCCAGGATCGACATCGCCCCCTGGAAGATGATGGACAGATTGGCCAACTCCTCGTTGGTGCGGCTCTTGAGCTTGCCGGCGATGGGCAGGAAGATCAGCGAGGAGAGCATGGAGCCATAGAAGGTGGTGATCAGCGCCACCGCCATGCCTGGGCCGATGGCGTCTGGGGTGCTCATGGAGCGCAGCATCTGGATCAGGCCGATCAGGGTGCCCAGCATGCCAAAGGCGGGGGCGTAGGCCCCCATCTTGCGGAACACGTCCTGGGCCACCGCCCGGCGCTGCTTGAGGGCCTCGATCTCGATGTGCAGGGTTTGGCGGATCATGTCCTCCGCCGCGCCGTCGGCGATGAGGTTCAAGGCCTTCTTGAAGATCTGGTTGTCGGTGCGCACCTTGGACAGGGCCACCAGGCCCTGGCGGCGGGAGAGGTTGGCCACGGTGATGATCACCCGCACCACGTCGTTGGGGTCCACCTTGCGCTGGGCGAAGACCTGCTTGGCCATCTGGAAGGCCAGCCCCACGTCGCGCAGGGGGAAGGTGATCAGGGTGGAGGCCAGGGTACCGCCCACCACGATCATGATGCTGGGCAGGTTGATGAAGGTGCTCAAGTCGCCGCCCAGGATGATGGCGCCGAAAATGAGGACCACACCCAGGAAAACCCCGCCTATGGTGGCTATGTCCATCGATCACTCCGCTTGGCGGTCGAGAGGGGGCGCCGCGGGGGCCTGCCCGGCGGGGGGCGTGGCCTCCAGGGCGATGGTTATCTCCAGCCATTGGCCCCGCCGCTCCACCAGGTAGCGGTGCGGGGCCGTGGCCTGGCTCTTGATCGCGTCGTGGATGTCCTTGGGGCTGGCCAGAGGCCGCCCGTTCACCGACACCAGCCGGTCCCCGGCCTGTAAACCGGCCCGCTGGGCCGCGCCGCCGGGCAGAACCCGCTCCACCAGCAGCCCTCCCTCCTGGGGCTTGACGACCACCCCCAGGCGGGGGGGGCGGGGTGGGGCCGGGGTGGAGACCACCAGCCAATCCGCCGCCGGCCGCTGAGGGTTCATCAGCCCGACCTGGGCGGCCAACTCCGGCTCCACCGGCAGCACGGTCAACATCCCGGCCCCGGGCAGACGGCGGGCCAGGCGGGGCGGCAGACCCAGGCCGTGCAAGAAGTGCCCCGAACCCACCAAGACGATCCCGCGCTGGCCCGAGTCCGGCCAGGGCTCCAGGGCCTGGGCCAGGCGGTGGGCCATGGTCTCGTCCCGAACCACCTGGGCCACGAAGAAATCCTCCGCCGCCGCGCCGCTGACCCCGTGGCCGGCGAACTGGCCCGCCACCATTTCTCGGTAGGCGGGGTCGTCCAGGTCCAAGGCCGGGGCCAGACGCGCGCGCTGATCGGACGTCAGCGAGCCCAGACCCTGGCGCGCCACCTGGCGCACCACCGCCAGGGGGGCGTTCAGCGCCACCAGGGGCAGCTTGCGCTCCCGGATGTATTCCAGGATAGGCGCATATAATTCCAGAGGATAGCCCCAACTGGCGGACCAGTCCACCCTTTCCGCGAACTGGGCAAGGTTGATCCGCCCGGCGCTGAACTCATCGCAGGCCGGCTGGGCGCTGGCGTCCAGCCACTCCACCCCCACCACCAGGGGGGCGCCCTGTTCCGCCATCCGGCGCAAGATGTCCATCTGGATGGCGTGGTGGCCAGGGTGGTCGTGGGTCTCGCCCACCAGCACCACTCGGGCCGCGGCCAGGCGCTGCTCTTGCTGGTCCGGGGAAAGAGGTTCGGCCGCGGGCGGGGTCAGGACCGTTCCCGGGGTCGGGGCGAGGGGGATCGCCGGGGGGGCGGACACCGCCGCGCATCCCGCCAGCAGCAGGCAGGCCATTGCGTTCAGGGCCTGGCGCAGAACCGGCATCTCGCCTCCGCCCATGGTTTCGTCGCTTCCGGGAGGCGCCTGAACCCCCCGGGCGCTCCAGCCAGACCCCACCTAAGGACGGGGGGCGGTGGGACGGGGCAGGCCCGCCTCCTGGTAGCGCAGGTCCACGTTGTCCTGGAACCAGTGCGGGTCCCACCACTCGGTGGGGGTGACGAAGACCCCGCCCACCAGAATCGAATAGTGCAGATGATCGCCCAGGGCCAGGCCGGTGGCCCCGGAGCGTCCCAACACATCGTTGGCCTTCACTTTTTGGCCAATCTGCACCGCCAGGGCCGACAGATGGCCATACAGGGAGTGCACGCCCAAACCATGGTCCAGAACCACGCAGTTGCCATAGATGCCCAGGGGGCCAGCGAAGACCACCACCCCGTTGGCGGTGGCCGGTACGGGGCTCATGGCCACGTCGGCCAAGTCCACGCCCAGGTGGGTGGAGCGGCTGACCGGCTTGCCCTCGTAGAAATAGGTGCGCCGTTCGGCGAAGCCGGCCATGGGCTTGCCCATGGGACGGAGGAAGGGCTGTTGCTCCCAGAGTTGATAGGGATGGCTGGCGCGCACCACCTGATCCAAACGGGCGTGGTTTTCCTGGCGCAGCCCCTCGTTGACCCAGGTGAAAACCTGCAACGGGCTCTGACGGTCCGGCGGGGCCTCGCCCATGAAGCGCGGGGCCAGGGTCTCCAGGAAGCCGTTGCTCAAGGTGAGGGTGTCGTCTCGGAATTCCTTCCATTTCAGGCGCACCATCAGGCTGGCCGTGGCCGGGTTGCCGGCCAGGTCCTCCACCGTGATCTTGATCGGCGCGCCCTTGTCCTCGTCGTCGGCAAAGGCGAAGAAGGCCAGCCGGGCCAGGGGATCCTGGGGCCAGGGGGCGTAGGCCCTGAAAAAACGGTTGCCCACCTGGACGCCGTCGCGGGAGGTCGGCTCGCTGACCTTATAGATCGCCAGGCCAACCCCGCCCCGGTTGAGGTGGATGGTGCGGCTGAGCACCGTCACCCGGGGCGGCACGGTGTCGATGTTCAATTCATAGACCTGGCGGGCGAGATTGCCGTGAAACCATCCCTGCAGGGAGCAATCGCGGGCCTCGATGGTCAAGGTGGCCGGCCCCTGGGCGAAACCCAGGTCCAAGGCCCTGACCTCCACCTTTTCGGTGACATCCGCCGGACCCTTCGCCCACAAGCCGCCGGAGCCGAGCTGCCTGTCCAGCAGGCTGATCTCCTTGTTGTTCTGGGTCAGGGTCACCTTCAGGCGCGAAAGGCCGGATTCGCCGTCCTTGGCCGTGATCTCCAGGGTGTTGACCCGGCCCAGATGGGTGGGGGCTTGGGGCAAGGAGATGGTTGGCGGCTGACCTTCCAGGCGCGGCCAAACCAACAGCAGCGCTCCACCCACCAACACCACCAGCAACAGAATGATGAACAAGCCCAGCCTTCTGGCGGCGCCCATGTGCTAACTCCAGGCGAAAACGGAATAAAATTTATCGTCCCCAAGGTTAGAACTTGGGCTGGCTCCTGTCAAGGCCGGCCCACGCCGGCTTGCCCGGTCCGGATGCCGGGTGTATCTTGGCTGGCAGACCGCGATCCCCTTAGGAGTTGTCATGATCGGCAAGGTCAACGGGCGTGAGCCGCGCATCCATCCCAGCGCCTTCGTGGCCCCGGGGGCGGTGGTGTTGGGAGACGTGGAGCTGGCCGAGGAGGCCAGCGTCTGGTACCAGGCGGTGCTGCGCGGGGACATCAACTGGATCCGGGTGGGCGCGCGCAGCAACATCCAGGATGGCAGCGTGGTTCACGTGGCCCACCGCGGCGACGGCACCTGGGTGGGCGCGGACGTGGTGGTGGGCCACCGGGTGGTGCTGCACTCCTGCCGGGTGGAGGACGGCTGCCTGATCGGCAACGGCGCGGTGCTCCTGGACCGCTGCGTGGTGGGCGCGGGCTCCATCATCGGAGCGGGCAGCGTGGTCAGCCCCGGCCAGGTCATCCCCCCCGGGGTGATGGCCCTGGGGGTGCCGGCCAAGGTCAAGCGCGAGCTGACCGACGAGGAGCGCACCTGGCCCCAGCGGGTGGTCAACCGCTACCGCCTGGTGGCCCGTCTGCACCAGAACACCGAGATGGTGATGGACCTGAGCGTCACCCCCTAAGGCGGCCCGGATGTCGCTGGCCCAAATCGGATTCGACCGCTATCAACGTTTCCGCGCCGCGGCGGACCTGATCCGCGGCCTGGCCTTACCGCCCGGCCAAGAGGTCCTGGACGTGGGCTCCCATGACGCCGCCTTCGCCGCCTTTCTGCCCGACCATCGGGTCATCGCCTGCGAGCAGATCATCCGGCCGCCGGACCAGGGCCTGCAGTGGGCCGAGGGCGCGGTGCCGGTGGTCTGCGCCCTGGACGTGCTGGAGCACGTGGCCCCGGCCGAGCGCGGGTTCTTCCTGGCCGAACTGGCTCGGGTGGCCTCGCGGGCGGTGGTGCTGGGCTTTCCAGCCCCCCAGGCCGCGGCGGCCGAGGATCTGGTCCTGCGCCTGACCGGCAGCCCCTGGTTGGCGCAGCACCGGGAGCACGGCCTGCCCGATCCGGCCATGGTGGAGGCGCAGTTGGACCGCCTGGGCCTGGCCTGGCAACGCACGCCCAACGCCTGTCTGCCCTCCTGGACCGCCATGATGCTGCTGATGTACGGCGTCCAGAACCAGGCGGTGCGGGGCGAGATCAGCGGGTTCTTCAACCAGAACTATTACGCCCTGGAGAACCGCGAGCCGGCCTATCGCTATCTTTACCTGTGCCGCAAGCCCGGAGTGGCGCGCCATGGTTGATCCGGCCGCCGATCTGGCCGAGCCCTGGCGGGGCCTGGCGGGCCAGGTGTTGGCCAACTGCCGCCGCTCCGACGCCGAGGTGGCCGGGCGCTTCTCGCTCTGCGGGCTGTTGCTGCGCCTGCGCAACCTCTATAAATGGGAGCACGGTCTGCCACCTTGGCAGGAGCCCGAACCGGCCGCGGCCCTGGAATGGGTGGGCCGGCGCGAGGAACTCTGGCTGGAGATCATGGAAGAGGAGCCCCAGCCCCTGAGCCTGGGCGGCCAGGTCTTCGACCCCTTCGACAGCGCCGGGGTCAACGCCGCCCTGGCGGGGCAGGGCCTGATCTACGGCGCGGGCCGGGCCGGAGGGCTGTCGCCGGTCTTTTTCCTGGGCCGGCTGGAGGAGCGCCGTTTGGTGGAGGGGCAGGAGGTCAGCTATGTCGGCGTGGAGCTGGGGCGCGACATCTTCTTTCTGCCTGGTTTGCGCCAGGACGGCCGCATCTATCTGCGCCGGGAGCCCCTGAGCTTCCTGCTCTGGGACAAACTGGCCGACCCCCGCGCCAGTCTGGCCCCCTTCCTGGAACTGGCCCTGGCCGGTTACGGCCTGCGCCGCCAGGAGCTCTTGGCCAATCCCTCCTGGGAGACATTCGAGACGCTGTTGCGCGGCGAGCAGGAAACCGTGCTCTGGCACGAGCTGGGCGAGGCCGACAGCGGCGCGGCGGCTCGCGATCTGATGCTCTGGGCCCTGGAGTGGTTCCCAGCCAGCGACCTGGAGCACTTCGTGCGCGGAGTCAAGGACCTGCTGGCCGACACCGGACCCCATGGTCGCCTGGCGCGGATCATCGCCGCCGGCGCGGTGGGCAACCTGGGCTTCTACCCGGCCTGGCTGGCCGGCTTCCCCCGCCTGCTCTTCCCGGAAGTGGACGCGGCCATCCTGCAGTTCGCCCGCGACGGCGACTGGGCCGGGGTGGAGGATGCGCGGCGGCTGGGCTGGGAGCGGGGGCGGGAGGCCCTGGAGCGGCTGACGGACCTGGCGGGCAGCGGTCTGGCCCCGGAAGTGACGTTGGCCCGGGCGCGGCGAGAGATCATCAACCCCCTGACCGGAGGACGCACCCCGCCGCCCCGGCCGGACTAGGGGGCCGGGGGGCCGTGAGGCTGGCGATGGGCCGCGGGAAAGGCCGGCTGGCGGCGCAGTGGCGCCGAGGAGGGGCCTTACTTGAGCCGGTAGGTGATCAATCCGTGGGTGAGGTCGTAGGGCGAGACGCTGACCCGCACCCGATCCCCCACCAGCACCTTGATCTTGAAGCGTTTCATGCGACCGGACAGCACCGCGCGCAGGGTGTGTCCCTGTTCGGTCACCACTTCCATCTGACCGCCACCCAGAGTGCGGGTGACCTCGCCCTCCAGATGGATTAAATCGTCACGGCTCAAGCGAACTCCTCGGCAACGGGTTTTCTGGCCAAAGGGATGGATTCAGCCTGGTAATAATGCCATGGGGGGCGGAAACGGTCAAGGGGCGCGGGGATGTGTGCCCTGTGGCCGGGAAGGCCCACCGGTCACGGCGCGGGCGGGCGGCGGCTATGGCCGCAGATTTCGGGGAAAATGGGGCTTGCCAGGCGTGGCGCGTGGCGGTATATTTCCCCGGTCACAGTGCATGGTCCGGCCCCGGATGCTCGCGGGCCCCACGATAGCGCCAGGAGGTTTATCATGAGCCAGGTCTGCGAGATCTGCGGCAAACACCCCCAGGTGGGCTTCAATGTCAGCCACGCCCACAACAAGACCAAGCGTCGCTTCAATCCCAACCTGCAGCGCGTCCGCAGCCTGGAAAACGGCCAGGTGCGCCGCATCCGGGTCTGCACCCGCTGCCTGCGCTCGGGCAAGGTGGTCAAGCCCGCCTAGGCCCCACCGCCCGCTTCGAAGCATCACCCTCGGGAGGCCCGCTGGGCCTCCCGTGCTTTTGTCCCGCGCCGCACCTCTTCCCCGACCAGCCCCCTAACCCCCCGTGACCAGCCGCCGCACGCTGTGCACCCCCTTGACGCGCCTCAGGTCGCCCAGCACCTCGCCCAACTGTTTGGCGTCGCGTACCTGGATGGTGAAGGTGGTCACCCCCCCATGGGCCTCGGCGTCGGTGATGTTGATGTTGCGTTGCTTGAGCGCCTGGGCCAGGTCGGCCAGCAACCCGTGGCGGTCTTTGCTGTCCACCCGAATGCGCACCGGACGCAGATCCTCGTGGTCGAAGTCCCACTCCACCTCCACCCAGCGCGCGGGATCCACCGAGGCCAAGGCCGGACAGTCGGCGTGGTGCACGCTCACCCCCCGCCCACGGGTGATGAAGCCCGCGATGGGATCGCCTCGCAAGGGACCGCAACACTTGGCGAAACGGATCAGAACGTCTTCCTCGCCCCGGACCTTGATGCCGTTGATCGGCCTCTTGCTGCGCAGCCGGGCCAGGGAGCGCTCCAAAAGGCCCGGCTTGCGCTCCGGCTCGGCCGGTTTGGGCAACACCCGGTTGGTGACCAGGCGGGGGCTGACCTTGCCATAGGCGATGGCGGCCAGAAGGTGATCTAGATCCTTGAAGGAGAAATCGGAGAGCACCGGATCCAGGCGGCCGTCCTTGGTCACCCCGTTCAAGGTCAGGTTGTGCTTGCGCAGCTCGCGGTCCAGCAGCTCGCGCCCCAGGCTCACCGCCCGGTCCCGCTCCTGGTCGCGGATGAAGGCCCGGATCTTGGAGCGGGCCCGGCCGCTGACCACGAACTTCAGCCAGTCCTTGCTGGGCACGTGGTTGGCCTGGGTGATGACCTCCACCTGATCGCCGGTGGCCAGCTCGTGGCGCAGGGGCACCATGCGGCCGTTGACCTTGGCCCCCACGCACTGATGGCCCACCTCGGTGTGGATGGAGTAGGCGAAGTCCACCGGGGTGGCTCCCCGGGGCAGTTCCTTCACCTCGCCGGTGGGGGTGAAAACGAAGATCTCCTCGGGGTAGAGGTCCATGCGCAGGGACTGCATGTACTCCGAGGGGTCGTCCAGGTCTCGCTGCCACTCCAATAACCGCCGCAGCCAAGAGAAGCGTTTTTCCTCGGCCTCGTCGCTGCCGCCCTGCTCCTTGTACTGCCAGTGGGCGGCGATGCCCTCCTCGGCCACCCGGTGCATCTCCTCGGTGCGGATTTGCACCTCCATGCGCTGGCCCATGGGGCCCACCACCGCGGTGTGCAGTGACTGGTACATGTTGGGCTTGGGCATGCCGATATAGTCACGGAAGCGCCCCGGGATAGGCTTCCAGAGGCTGTGGACCAGGCCCAGGGCCTCGTAGCAGTCCTTGACCGACTCCACGATCACCCGAAAGGCGATCAGGTCGTAGAGCCCGTCGATGTCCACGTTGCGGCGCTGCATCTTCTGATAGATGCTGTAGAAATGCTTGGGGCGGCCGTCCACCCGGCAGGTCAGGCCGTGGGCCTCCATCGCCTCTTTCAGGGTTTGCTTCACTTCGGCGATGAAAGCCTCGCGCTCGCTCTTGCGGGTGGCCACCCCTTCCTTGATGCGTTGGTAGGTCTGGGGGTCCAGGTAGTAGAGGGCCAGATCCTCCAACTCGGCCTGCCAGCGCCGCACCCCCAGACGGTGGGCCATCGGGGCGTAAATGTCCAGGGTTTCCTGGGCGATAGCCCGCTGCTTCTCGAGCGGCATGAAACCCAGGGTGCGCATGTTGTGCAGGCGATCGGCCAGCTTCAGGAGCAGCACCCGGATGTCGTTGGCCATGGCCAATATCATCTTGCGCAGGGACTCGGCTTGGCGCTGTTGTTTGGCCGGGGCCGAGAGCAGGTTGATTTTGGTCACCCCGTCCACCAGCGCCGCCACCTCCGCCCCCAGCAGCTCCTGAATCTGCTCTTTTGTCGCGGGGGTGTCCTCCACCGCGTCGTGCAGCAGGGCGGCGCAGATGCTGGCCACGTCCAGGTGCATCTCGGCCATCAGGGCGGCCACGGCCAGGGGGTGGGAGAGGTAGGGCTCGCCGGATTTGCGCAACTGGCCGGCGTGGACCTTGGCCGAGAAGACGTAGGCCTTCATCACCGCGCCCACGTCGGCCTGGGGGTGGTATTCCTTGATGGCGTCGATGATTTCGTTGATGCGCACCATGATCGGCGCACCGCCTCGGTCTACGATGCCCGTCTATAACGCCTGGCCGCCGCCCTGGGCCGCCAACTCCGCCAGCCGGGCCACGGCCCGATCCACCGCCACCATCTCCACCTCGCCGCTGGCGCGGTGCTTGATCTCCACCTGGCCGCTCTTGAGGCCCTTCTCGCCCACCACCAGGCGCAGGGGGATGCCGATCAGGTCGCCGTCCTTGAACTTGACCCCCGGTCGCAGGTCGCGGTCGTCGATGATGGCGTCCACCCCGGCGGTGAGCAGTTCGCCATAGAGCCGCTCTGCCGTCTCGGCCGCCGGACCGCTGGCGGCCATGGGCAGCACCGCCACCGTGAAGGGGGCGATGGCGATAGGCAGGATCATGCCGTTGTCGTCATGGCCCTGCTCGATGGCCGCGGCCACGATGCGGCTGACGCCGATGCCGTAGCAGCCCATGATGATGGTCTGGGTGGCGCCCTCGGCGTCCAGGAAGGTCGCGCCCAGGGCCTGGCTGTACTTGGTGCCCAGGCGGAAGATGTGCCCCACCTCGATGCCCCGGGCGAAGGTCAGCCCGCCGCCGCAGCGGGGGCAGGGGTCGCCGGGGGCGGCGTTGCGCAGGTCGGCCTTGACCGCCTGGGGGGCGTCGCGGCCGATGTTCAGTCCCACCAGGTGGGTGTCCAGGGCGTTGGCACCGGCCACCAGCGCCGGCTCCAGATAAAGCTCTTGGTCCACGAAGACCGGAATGGACAGTCCCACCGGCCCGGAGAAGCCCAAGGGTCCGCCAGTGACCTTCTGGATCGTCTCCGGGTCGGCCAGAAAGACTTCGGCCGCGCCGGTCAGGTTCTTGAGCTTGACCTCGTTCAGCTCGCGGTCGCCGCGCACCACCGCCGCCACCGGCTTGCCGTCGGCCAGGTAGATGAGGGTCTTGGCCACCTTCTCCGGGCTCACGCCCAGGAACTCGGCCACCTGCTGCACGGTGTGGGTGCCGGGGGTGTTGACCGCCTCCAGATCGCGGGACGGCGCGGCCGGCTCGCCAGCCGCAGCGGCGGCGGACGCCTTCTCCAGGTTGGCGGCGTAATCGCACCGCGCGCAGGAGACGATGTCGTCCTCGCCGGTGGCGGCCAGGACCATGAACTCGTGGCTGTAGGAGCCGCCGATGGCACCGGAGTCGGCCTCGACCATGCTGTACTTCAGGCCCAGGCGGTCGAAGATGGCCCGGTAGGCCCGGCGCATGTTCTCGTAGCTTTCGATGCTGGCCGCCTCGTCCACGTCAAAGGAGTAGGCGTCCTTCATCAGAAACTCTCGCGCGCGCATCACCCCGAAGCGGGGGCGGATCTCGTCGCGGAACTTGGTTTGGATCTGGTAGAGGTTCAGCGGCAGGTCGCGGTAGGAGCGCACCTCGCGTCGGACCAGGTCGGTGACCACCTCCTCGTGGGTGGGGGCCAGGCAGAACTCGTGATCGTGGCGGTCCTTGAAGCGCAACAGCTCCTTGCCGTAATAGTCCCAGCGGCCCGACTCCCGCCACAGTTCGGCCGGCTGCACCCCGGGCATCAGGATCTCCTGGGCCCCGGCCCGGTCCATCTCCTGGCGCACGATGCGCTCGACCTTGCGCAGCACCCGCCAGCCCAGGGGCAGCCAGGTGTAGATGCCGGCGGCCAGCTTGCGGATGTAGCCGGCCCGCAGCATCAGCTGGTGGCTGACCACCTCGGCCTCGGCCGGGGTTTCCTTCAGGGTGGGGATCAGGGTGCGGGAGAATCTCATGTGCGGTCCTCGCTTGATTGTCGCCTAACATATTCTTTCTCGGCCCGGCGCACCTGGGCCATGAAGGCCTCCAGCAGGTCGGCCTCGGGGACTTTCTCGATCACCTGGCCCTGGGCGAAGATCACCCCCTGGCCCCGGCCCCCGGCCAGGCCCACGTCGGCGTGGGCGGCCTCGCCAGGGCCGTTGACCACGCAGCCCATGATGGCCACGGTCAGGGGGGCCTGGATGGCGGCCAGCTCGGCCTCGGCTTTCTCCAAGAGACTCAGCAGGTCGATCTCGGTGCGGCCGCAGGTGGGACAGGAGATGATCTCCACCCCCCGCCGGCGCAGGCCGCAGGCATTGAGCAAATGCCAGGCGACTTCCACCTCGCGCACCGGGTCGGCGGTCAGGCTCACCCGCAGGGTGTCGCCCAGGCCCTCCAAGAGGAGCGCGCCGATGCCGACGCTGCTCTTGACCGTGCCGGCCAGCAGCCCGCCGGCCTCGGTCACCCCCAGGTGCAGGGGATAATCGCTGACCGCGGCGAAGGCGCGGTAGGCGGCGATGGTGTCCAGGACGCTGCTGGATTTCAGGCTGACCTTGATCTGGTCGAAGCCCAGGGCCTCCAGCATCCGCACCTGGCGCAGGGCGGCCTCCACGATGGCCTCTGGGGTGGGGCCGCCGAAGCGCTCGCGCAGGTCCCGGGGCAGGCTGCCGGAGTTGGCCCCCACCCGGATCGGCGCGCCGTGGGCCTTGGCCGCGTCCACCACCCGGCGCACCGCGTTCTCGCCACCGATGTTGCCGGGGTTGATGCGCAGGCCCGCCGCGCCGTTTTCCACCGCGCGCACGGCCAGGGATGCGTCGAAGTGGATGTCGGCCACCACCGGCAGAGGGCTGGCGCTGGTGATGGCTTTGAAGGCCTCGGCCGCCTCCTCGTCCGGCGCGGCGCAACGAACGATCTCGCAACCGGCCGCGGCCAGGCGCTGGATTTGGCGCAAGGTGGCGGCCACGTCGCGGGTGTCGGTGCTGGTCATGGACTGCACCGCCACCGGCGCGCCATGGCCGATGGGCACCCGTCCCAGGCGGATGGCCCGGGTCTGTTGGCGGGAGAAGGGCATGCTACTCCTTTGGGGCCGAACCAGCCCCTTCCCCCTTCTACCCTTGCTCAACCGGACTGTCAATCGCCGGCGAGACTGGACCTTATCTCGCGCACGGCGATGCCGTGGGCCAGCAGCAAGGCGGTCAGCACCCCTTGGCCGGGACCGCCTCGGGGATTGTGTCCCAGGGGATCGTGCGCGCAGGAGGGGGAGCGGTCCTTGAGCCAGGCCTCGCCCACCCCGGCGGCCAGGGCCTGGGCCAAGACCTCCCGCGCCCCGGCCAGGAAGGCGGCGGTGACGTCGCGGCCCGCGGCGTCCACCAGCCGCGCCCGGCCGGCCAGCACGTCGGCCCCCTCG
>JAIWNN010000138.1 GCA_020216805.1 Desulfarculus sp.
ATCGTGATGAGCCTGGAAAACCGCATGAAGTGCGGCATCGGCATCTGCGGCCGCTGCAACGTGGGACCGGAATACGTCTGCAAGGACGGACCGGTCTTCACCAAGGCCCGGCTCGACAAACTGCCCAGGGAATACTAGGCGCGGTGGCACCGGTCCGGCCGAACCGCCGACACACCGGTCAACCACTGGTAGGTGGAATTGGTAGCGACCCGGCCGGCGCGGCCGGCCAATCAAGGAGGTCGTCATGAACGAGGCAATCACCCCCAAGCAGATCCCAGATGTTATCAGGGAAAAACTGTCCAAACTTAACCTGAACCTTTGTCTGACCTGCGGCACCTGCTCCGGCGGCTGCCCGCTCACCGGCATGGAGCGCCTGGAGGGCCTGGACGTGCGCAAGGTGTTCCGCATGCTGGCCTACGGCATGATCGACGAGGTGGTTGATTCCCTCTTTCCCTGGCTGTGCACCGGCTGCGGCCGCTGCGCCGCCGCCTGCCCCATGGACCTGGACACCCCGGCCATCATGGGCCTGATGAAAAACCTGCGCCCCCGCGACAAGGTGCCCGGCATTCTGCACAAGGGCGTTGAGAACGTGCTCAAGACCGGCAACAACATGGCCATCCCCAAAGAAGATTACCTGATGACCATGGCCGATATGGGCAACGAGATGGCAGATGAATGCTGTCCGGGCTTCTATGTGCCGGTGGACAAGCAGGACGCCGACATCCTGTTCTTCCCCAACAGCAAGGAGGTCTTCGGCGACTTCGAGGACATGAAGTGGTGGTGGAAAATCTTCTACGCCGCGCACGAGAACTGGACCATCCCCAGCGAAAACTGGGAGGCGGTGGACTGGGGTCTGTTCACCGGCAATTACGAGGCCACCCACATCCTGGCCCAGCGCAAGATCGACATGATGAAGAAGTTCAACATCAAGCGCATGATCATGCCCGACTGCGGCGGCGGCTCCTACGGTTGTCGGCAGGGCATGAAGATGTGTCAGATGGATGACCCCAACAACAAGGTCAACTACGTTTATCTCTACGAGTACCTGGTGGAGATCATCAAGACCGGCCGGATCAAGCTGGACAAAAGCGTCAACGAAGGCAAGATCTTCACCTGGCACGACTCCTGTAAGCACGGCCGCGAGCTGGAGCGCCACTATGGCCACGGCTACTACGAGGAACCCCGCTGGGTTATCCAGCAGTGCGTGGACAACTTCGTGGACATGTATCCCAACCGCCTGAATAGCTTCTGCTGCGGGGCCGGCGGCGGCAACTGGCCCATGCCCTTCGAGAAGGAGTCGGCCTTCCACGGCCGCAAGAAGTACGAATCGATCAAGAACACTGGGGCCAACGTGGTGGTGGTGGGCTGCTCAAACTGTCACGACCAGATCATGAAGCGCTTCCCCAAGTTCTATGACTGCGACTACGAGGTGAAGTACATCTGGGAGCTGGTGGCCGACAGCCTGGTCATCGAGCCCTGGAGCGATGAGGAAGTCGAGAAAGCCCAGGCCGAGGCTGCGGCCCAGTGGGAGCGCCTGGGAATCGACCCCAACGCGGGCTATGAATAGAATCAAGCCAGATTGATGGCCGCGGGAGCTAAGAGGTGGTCCCCATACCGGACGACCGTGTGAGGTGGAAAACACGGTGGACGATGGAGGGACAACCGAGATGAGCAAGGCCCAGCGCAGGCGTTTTTCGAGCGCTTCAACCGGAATTGCCGGGAAGAGGTGCTGGAGCTGTAGATCTTCTCCCGCCTAAGCGAGGTGCGGGACATCACGCAGGAGTGGCTGAGGCGGAAACGACGAGGAGCGCCTCCACGAGGCCTTCGGCAACCCGACCCCGGCTGCATCCCGCGCGGTCAAACACCCCGGAGTTTTTGCTATCGGCTGGCACTAAGATAGGGAAGTTTATAGGTCTCCACCAACGGCCAATCTCGGTCGGGACGGTTCGGCAACGCCTAATCGTCCCCTCCGGGAACGCCTCCAGCCGGGAACCGCATGCCGCCGGCGAAAGCCGAATGGAATTGCGGATGGCTGGCCAACTCCAGGTAGCCAATCCGACGCGCTAGGTCGCTGGCCCGTCGGCGCTGACGCCGGCTGAGGAGGGCCATGATCGCCCCAGCCCCGGCCGCGTTGCCCACCCCCTCCAGGGACTCGCCGCCAGTCAAGGGGACCAAGCCGATGGCGGCCACGTCCCGGGGGTCCAGGTAGTTGCCAAAGGCCCCGGCCAGCAGCACCCGCTCCACCCGCTCCAAGCCCAACTGGCGCAACATGAGTTCCGCCCCGGCGTGGATCGCCCCTTTGGCCAGCTGCAACTGGCTGATGTCGCGCTCGCTCAGGGTGAGATCCTGGCCGCTGCCGCTGGCCCCCGCCGGGGCCAAGAGGTATTCGACCCCGTCCTCGCCCTGACGCAGATGGGGCCCCTTGATCTCCACCTGGAAGCGGCCCATGGAGCTGAGAGCGCCGACCCGCAACAGCGCCGCCACCAGGGAGACCAGGCCAGAACCGCAGAGGCCCAGGGGCGCGACTCCGCCGATGACGCTCAAGCTGGGGGCCAAGGTTCGAGGGTCCACCGTCACCCGCTCCACCGCGCCAGCCGCCCCGCGCATGCCCCAGCGGATCTGACCACCCTCGAAGGCCGGGCCAGCCGCCGCCGAGCAGCAGAGCATGGCCTCAGGGGTGGCCAGGATCATCTCGCCGTTGGTGCCCAGGTCGATGATCAGGGTCGGCTGCTCCACCCGGTCGGCCCCGGTGGCCAGGGCCACCGCCACGCTGTCGGCCCCCACGAAACCGGCGCAGACCGGCAGGACGATCACCCGGGCCCAGGGGGCGAAATGAAAATTCAGCTCCCGAGCCGGGACCTCCAGGGCGCGGGCCGCCACCGGGGTGTAGGGCGCGCGGGCCAGGCCGGTAGGGTCCAGGCCCAGGAGGATGTGGTGCATAGCGGTGTTGCCCACCACCACGCATTCGAAGATGCGCTCTGGCGCGACTCCCGCCTCGGCGCAAGCGGCGCGGGCCAGACGATCGATGCACTCCCGGGCCAGACCGGCCAGCTCGGCCAAGCCGCCGGGATTCTCCTGACAGTGGGTGATGCGGCTGATGACGTCACCGCCGCGCACGATCTGAGGGTTCATCTCGGCCTTGACCCCCAGGGGCTTGCCGTCGCGCAGATCGTGGAGGAAGGCCACCACGGTGGTGGTGCCCAGGTCCACCGCCAGGCCCAGGCAGGGCGCGCCCCAGCCCGGCGAGACATCGATGATCCGGTGGCGGTCGGCCACCACCACGCCCACCCGGCCGGCTTGGGCCTCCAGGGCCGGGCCCAGCTCGCGCAGCAGGTCTAGGGGCGCGCGCCAGGGGTCGCGGGGCTGGTCGGTGGTCTCCTCCAACCCGCGCAGAAGGCGCTCCTGGTGGCTCTGGCCGCCGCCCAGGCTGGCCGGGGGCACCCTCAGGTCATAGGTGGCCAGGGCCGGGGCCAGTTCGGATTCCACCGCCTGGCCGGTGGTAAGGATCACCTGTTGCTGGCGGCGGCTCTCCGGTGGCACCCAGACCCGCCCACCGCCGTTCAGGTGCGCCCGGCAGGCCAGGCGGTAGCCCTCCCGCGCGCTGCCCCCCACAAGCTTCAGCTCGGCCGCATCAGGCGGGTCGGCCGGCGCCTCGAGGCGCACCTTGCACTTGCCGCAGACGCCCTGGCCGCCGCAGGTGGCCTCCAGGCCCACGCCGGCGCTCTCGGCCAGCTCCAGGATGGTCTGACCGGGGACCAGGGCCGCCCGGCGGCCCAGGGGCTGAAATTCCACCACCGGCGCGGTGTCGAAGCGGGAATCGGGGGCGGTTTTGTCGGGAAGCCGGGTGGAATCCGGAGGGGTGGCTGCTTGGCTCATGTTGGCAATCCAGGCTGGGAGCCGTTCCGGCGGAGGGGACGACTCAGGGGTTGGCGACGATTTTTTTGCAGATGGCCACGCCGCTGATGGCGTCCGCCGCCCAGTGGTCGGCCCGAACGTATTGCCGGACCACGTCGTCGGTGGCTCCGCCGCCGATCATGATCGGGGGCAGTTTGACATCCGGGGGAAGATTGGTCCGCAGGTGGGCGATGGTGTCGCGCAGGGGGTCAAAGCAGGCGGTGAGCAGGGCCGACAGCCCGATGACATCCGGCTTGAACTCCAGCACCGCGTTCAGGATGTCCTGGGGCGAGACGTCCTCGCCCAGATCGCGCACCGTGAAACCGTGACACTTGAGCAGAGTCTTGACCAGGTTCTTGCCGATGTAGTGGATGTCGCCCTGCACGGTGGCCATCAGGACCTTGCCGCTGGCCTCGCCATGGAAGCGCTGCTGGAAATGGGGTTCCAGCATCTCGGACAACTCCTGCATGATCTTGCCGGCCATGATCAGGCCAGCGATGTAATAACGGCTCTGCTCGTAGAGTTCGCCTACGATGGCCATGCCCTGTTGGCAGCTCTCCAGGATGCGCTCGGGCGTGTCGCCCGCCTCCAGAAGGCGAGTCACCTCGGCGATGACCTCGCTCTCGCGCAGGTCGACCACCAGGGAGCGCAGGTGCTCATGTTCCCGCGGCGTGGTCATGGGCGCCTTCCCAGAGCGGGTGTTCATTCCTCGTCCCAGTGCCCGATCTTGGCCGTGAACAGCAGGCGATCCGCCGGACAGACGAACCAGCCGTAGCTCACCGGCCGGTCGTCGAAGTCATAGAAGGTGTGTTCCAAGCGGAAGGCGGGCGAACCCTGCTCGCGCTTGAGCAGGCCGGCCTCTTGCTCCCCCAGGGTCACCGCTTGCACGCTCATCAGGCCCTTCTTGATGTCGGTCTGGCCCGCGCCGGAAAAAAGTCCGCGCAGCGAGGTGACGTCAAGTTCGCCCTCCACGATGGGCCGCTGGGGGTCATAGAGCAGGTGGCCGTGGTGATAGACCACCGGATGGCCGCGGGTCAAGAGCAGGCGGCGGGCGTGGATCACATTGTCCCCGGAGGCCAGGCCCAGGCGCTCGGCCACCTCGGGCGAGGCCTTGGCGATGTCCATCTCCAACACCTTGACCTGGGTGCCGTTCTCGTCCTGGATCAGCTCCATCAATTCCTGGAGGTTGAAGGAGCTGGCCGAGAGCTTGACCCCCCGCACGAAGGTACCGCTGCCCTGGACGGTGCGCACCACCCCCTGGTCGATGAGCAGGTTGATGGCCCGGCGCACGGTCATGGGGGAGAGGCCGTATTTCTTGCAGATCACCGCCTCCGAGGGCAGCTTGGCCCCGGGGCGGTACTTGCCGGAGGCGATCTGGGCCTTGAAGATCCTGACCAGTTGCAGATAGGCCGGCTCGAAGGAGTCGCGGTCGATGTTGAGGATGTCCTTGGCTGTCGATCCAGGCATGCCCGTGCCCCGCTTCATGCGATCCAGTCGGTCATGGTCTTGGCGCTTCGTACGCCAACGCCGAGAGCCCGCCCCCACGGGCCGGGCTGGGCAGGCTCCCCGTGAAATTGTCCATACTCCGCTAGATGCCAGCCCCGCGGTGGATTGTCAACCAAACTTATATACCAGGATGGGGGGTTGCGCCAATCCGGAACCCCGGGCCGGGCGGAAGCCATCGTCGGGATGGCTGCCGCCGACCCGGTGCCGGAAGGAGGCGGCTCAAGCCGCGTTGCGGGCGCGGTAGTCGGTCAAAAAGCGGCGCGCGAAACGGTCGCGCCCCATGACCAGGTCCAGGGCCAACACCGTGGGGCGCACCTTGGCCGCGTCCACCGTGGGGCAGGTCACCCCGGCCCGGATGGCGGCGCCCAGGAAGACATGGTTGATCAGCTCGCGGTCGGGCAGGCCGAAGGAGATGTTGCTGGCCCCCAGGGTCTGGTTGACCCCCAGGCGCTGGCGGACCATCTCCACCGCCTCCAGGGTGGCCACCGCGGCACGGTCGTCGGCCCCGACGCTCATGCACAGGCAGTCCATGATGATGTCATTGGCCGGGATGCCCAGGGCGGCGGCCCGGGAGACGATGCGCTCGGCGATGGCGAAGCGGGTGGCGGCGTCCTTGGGGATGCCTTTCTCGTCCATGGTCAATCCCACCACCGCCGCGCCGTATTCCTTGACCAGGGGCAGCACCGCGTTCAGCGACTTCTCCTCGCCGGTCACCGAGTTGATGATGGCCTTGCCCGGGATGAGCTTCAGCGCCGCCGGCAGGGCCGCCGGGTCGTTGACGTCCAGGCACAGAGGGGCGTCCACCACCTCCAGAATGGCGGCCACCGCCTTGGGCAGCATCGCCACCTCGTCCACCCCGGAGGTGACCACGTTGACGTCCAGGATGTCGGCCCCGGCCGCCACCTGGTTCACCGCCTCCTTGCGCACCTGGTCCAGGTCGCCGTCGCGCAGGGCCTGGGCCAGCTTCTTCTTGCCGGAGGGATTGATGCGCTCGCCGATCAGGACGGTGGGTCGGTCGTAGCCGATCACCACCTCCACCGCCTTGCCTCTCACAATGGTGTCCATCTTGACTCGCTCCAATACCCGCGGGACCCAGGGAAGGGTGGGCGCGCCCGACCCGTGGGAGGGGTCGGACGCGCCCCACGGCAGGGCCGCGAGGGGGGAAACCGGCGTGAGTCCGCCGGTGGGGAGGCTGTTTACGCGTAGCGGCCGTAATCCTTGGCCGCCTGGATCATGGCCTGCAGGTTCTCCGGCTTGGCGTCGTCGGCCGGGGCGGCGGCGTCGAGAATGAAGCCGCCGCCCTTGCCCACCACGTCGATCAACTTCTTGCAGTAGGCCCTCACGTCGTCCGGGGTCCCGGTGACCATCAGGGACAACGGCACGTTGCCCTTCAGGCAGACCCGGTCGCCGATGATCTCCTTGGCCTTGAAGATGTCGGTGCGCTCGAAGTGGTAGACCGCCTTACCGGCCGGGATGTCGCCGATGATCTCCAGGCGGCTGGTGCACTCGCCCTCCCAGAGCACCACCGGGATCAGCCCCTCGGCGATCAGCCCCTCCATCAGGGCCTTGAGCGAGGGCCAGTAGAAGCGCTTGAACTGATCGTTGCTCATGAAGCCGTCCAGGCCCTTGTGCAGGGGGATGAAGACCTTGGTCCCCCCCCGCTTCTTGGTGGACAACCCCAGGCGCAACATGATGGGCAGCATCTTCTCGGTGGCGGCCATCAGCTTGTCGGCATGACGGAACATGTCCATCATCCCGCCCAGGGTGCCGCGGAAGTAGTCGCTCAGGGTGTCGAAGGGGGCTTGGGTGAAACCCTGGTAGGTGGAGGGGAATCCCATGGCCTTGATCACGCCGGCGAACTGGCCGGCGTTCTTGGCCATCTGCTGGCCGGCTTCGGCGGCCTTGATCAGGGCCTGGCCCACCTCGCGCATGCCCGGGGCCGCCAGGGCGGCGAAGTTGCCCAAGCCCATGGAGTAAGTGATGATCTCGCTCAGGGGCGGCAGCTCGGCCAGGGGGGCCAGGGCCCCGAAGATGCGCGGCCAATAGCGGCGGATCATGAAGTCGGTGGGGTCGAAGATGAAATCGTCGTACTCCTCGGGCTTCATGTACTCGCCCTCGACGAACTGATAGCCCGACATCTCGTCCACGCCGTGGCCAGCCCATTTGAGCTGCTTGTAGTCCAGGGCCTCCATGATCGCGCCTAGGAAGCGGATCATGAAGGGGTTGTCGGCGGTGTCGAAGTCGAAGTCTTGCAGGGTCTTGGTCCAGGCCGCGATCATCTTGTCGGCGTCGTACATGACCTCGCGCAGGCTGACCTTGGCGTAGTAGGCCGGGAAAAACCCGGTCATGCAGGTCACCGGCACCCGGTCAGGCACGCCCAGGGCGATGGCGGTGTTGACCCGGGCTTCCTTTTCGGCGAAAAACTCCTCCGGACTCTTGCTCATTGCAGGCCTCCCGACACGACCTTCTTGGCATAGCTGACCGCCTCCATGGCATCCAGGCCATAGTCATCCGCGCCGGTGTAACGGCGGATCTCCTCGTCGATCTGCCCGCCACCGATCTGGATCTTGACCTTGTCACGCAGGCCGGCCTCCTTCAACGCCTCGACCGTCTTTTTCATGTTATCAAAGGCCACGGTCAGGAAGCCGCTCAGGGCCACCACCTGGGGCTCGAATTCCCGCACCGCCTCCACGAACTTGGCCGCCGGCACGTCGATGCCCAGGTCGCGCACCTCAAAGCCGTTGACCTCCAGCATCAGCACCACGATGTCCTTGCCGATGTCGTGGATGTCGCCCTCCACGGTGCCCACCACCACCCGGCCCAGGGACTCCTTGCTGGTGGAGGCCTCCTTGAGCAGGGGCTTGATCAGATCGCTGATCTGCATCAGGATCTGGCCGGCCATCACCAGCTCGGGCAGGAAGTAGACACCCTTGGCGAAGTTGTCGCCCACGATGGCCATGGCCTGCTTGCAGGCGTCCAGGATGGAGAAGGGGTCGGCGCCCTGCGTCACCATATCTTGAGCTATGGCCAGGGCCTCCTTCTCTTTGATGGTGGACATGGCCTCGATCAGCTGTTGTTGCGACATCGTTTTTCCCTCCGTTGGTTCGCCGCCGGCCGGACGGTCCGACCGGCGGGATGGGCGACTATTGGCCGGCTTCTTCTTGGGCGTCGCCGATGAAGAAAGCCACGATGAAACTGATGACCGCCACCGCGCTGCCCAGGATGATGGCTAGATTGTAGCCGCTGGCCATCTTGATGTGGGCGCCAAGATAGGGGCCGATGAAAACCGCCGCCACCAGGGGCAGGCTGCCCAACCCGACGTTGACGCCGGCGTTCTTGGGGCCGAAGGAGGTGGCCAGAAAGGTGTTGTTGATCGGCACCAGGCCGCCGTAGCTGGAACCGGTGATGATCACCGCCAGGATGAAGCCGGCGTAGCCCACCCAGGTGGTGAGGTAGAGCAGACCCAACAGGCCGATCACCATGCCGACGGCGGCCAGGATCATGGTCTTCTTGCGGCCGATGGCGTCCCAGAGGTAGCCATAGAGGAAGCGACCCAGCCCGTTGCTGACCGACAACACGCTCATGGCGATGATGGCCGCCGCCTTGTCCACGCCCTTTTCCACCGCCATGGGCACGATGTGGCCGATGATCATCAGGCCCGCCGAGCAGAGGAACAGGTCCCAGACGAACCAGGTCCAGAAGGGCGCGGTCTGCATCATCTCGTTCCAGTTGTAATCCTTGACCGGGCGTTTGGGCCCGGCCGCGGCGGCCGGGGCGCCGGCCGGGGCCTTGGCCACCGGGGCGAAGTCGGCCGGGGGCACCTTGAGCAGGGCCGCGCCGCCCACGCAGACCACCAGTGAGACCAAGGCCAGGAACTTGAAGGCGCTCTGCCAGCCCATGCTGTCGATCAGCATGGAGGTGGACCCGCCCAGCAGGAAGGCGCCCAGGCCCAGGCCCATGGTCAGAATGCCCATGCCCAGGCCGCGCCGGTCGGGATACCAGCGAGCCACCACCGAGATCAGGCAAATGTAGATCAGGCCCACGCCCAGGCCGACCATCACGCCATAGAAGATGTAGAGCATCCAAAGCGAGGTGGTGAAAGAGGCCGCGAAAAAGCCGATGGCCAGACAGGCCGCGCCGGCCACGGCCACCAGCTTGGGGCCCTTGCGATCCTGGATCCGCCCGCCGAAGATCATGCCGATCGACAGGGTGACAATGGAGAAGGAGAAGGCCAGGGAGGTGTCGGATCGCGTCCAACCGAAAGCCTTCTCAAGAGGCAGGGTGAAGATGGACCAGGCGTAAACCAGGCCTAAGACGATGGAGACCACAAAGCCGATCACCAAATAGATCCAGCGGCTTTTGGTTGCCGCCGCTCCCGCGTTGCCCTCCGCCATGTTGCTGCTCCCCTCGCTAGGTTGACTGTCGCGGCCAGGGCCGGTTCCCCCGGGGGGGTTCGGGGCCGGGGCCGAGCGCCGGTGACCATGGACCCCTCCCGACCACCCGCGCTGGTTGGTGGCGCCCCGGAGCCGGTGGCTTGGGCGCCTTGGCTTGGTGGTACAGATATATATTTATCTATATAACTTGTCAAGCCCAAACCTGCCCACCCCGCGCGCCCGCGAACCGCCCCGGAGACGACCGCCTTCATCCATGGCCCTTGGCGTGATTAAGATGTTAGATTCAATCGTTGCTTGGAGATGGGGACCAACGGTGGGGCGCGGCGGATGGAACGGATGGCCTTCGTTCTTGGCCGCCGCGCCCCGCCGGAGGGAGGCGCGGAAGACTGGGGCGGAGCGGCGGAGGCGGTCCTGGTGGCGATGGGGACCGCCCCCGCATCCCCTAGCGTAATCCCAGGTTGCGGCTCACGATGAGTTTCATGATTTCGCTAGTGCCCGCGTATATGGACAGCGCCCGCACGTCGCGGTACAGGCGGCAGATGCGGTATTCCTCCATGTAGCCATACCCGCCGTGCAGTTGCAGGGCCTGGTAGGCCACCCGGTTGACCATCTCCCCCAGCCAATACTTGGCCATGGAGACCTTCTGCACCACGTCCTGGCCCCGCAGGTGGGCCAGGATCACCGACTCCAGGAAAGTCCGGCCCAACTCCACGTCGGTGGCCATCTCGGCCAGCTTGAAGGCGTTGGCCTGGTGCAGGCCGATGGGCCGGCCAAAGGCCTCGCGGGTCTTGGCGTAGTTGAGCCCCTCCTTGAAGCACTCCTCGGCCATGAGCTGGCTCTTGATGCACACTTCCAGGCGCTCCTGCTGGAGCTTCTCCATCAGATAGGCGAAACCCTGGCCCTCCTCGCCCAGGCGGTGCCAAACCGGCACCTTGCAGTCCTGGAAGTAAAGCTCGGCGGTGTCCTGCATGTGGGAGCCCATCTTGCGCAGGCGCCGGCCCCGGGAAAAGCCGGGTGCTTCCTTGTCCACCAGGATCAGGCTGACGCCCTTGTAGCCGGCCGCCGGGTCGGTCTTGACCGCCACCACCACCAAATCGGCGAAATAGCCGTTGGTGATGAAGGTCTTCTGTCCGTTGATCACGTAGTGGTCGCCCTGGCGCACGGCGGTGGTGCGGATGGCGGCCAGATCGCTGCCCGCGCCGGGCTCGGTGAAGCCCACTGCCATCACCACCTCGCCGCTGACGCAACCCGGCAGCCATTTCCGCTTGGCCTCCGGCGTGCCGTAGGCGGCCAGGTAGGGCGCGGCCACGTCGCTGTGCAACGGCACACCCACCCCGTAGCCGTCGCCCCGGATCAGCTCCTCGTTGATGATCACCGAGTACTCGAAGCCCAGGCCCAGGCCGCCGTATTCTTCAGCGATCCAGGGGCAGAGATAGCCCTGCTCGCCCATTTTATGCCACAGCGCGCGCGGCACCGCGCCCTCGGCCTCCCACTGCTCGGCGTGGGGGGTGACCTCCTCGGCCACGAAACGCCGGAAGGCCTCGCGGAAGATGCGGTGATCCTCGGTGTAGATGTCTGCCAGCATCGCGACCTCGTTTTGAGGAGCGGCGGCGCGGACTGCTTCCGCGCCGCCGGGGCCGATCCCCCCACCCTCTATTCTACCGGCCGGCAAGTAAGCTGGATTGCAGCTTGCCACCTCGGTTTGAAAATGTCAACATCCATCAACGCCAGCCAAACCTTTTTCAGGGAGGGGCCCGGGGCATGGCCGGACACAAAACCGCGATGGATCAGCGCGCGCGGGAGATCTTCGGGGTGGCCTGCCGCCTGCTGTGCGAGATGGGCTACGAGCGGGCCTCGATCCGCGACCTGGCCGAGGCGGTGGGCATGACCAAGGCCGGGCTCTACTACTATTTCAAGAGCAAGGAAGAGTTGCTGTTTCTGATCCTGGACAGCTACATGGACGATCTGCTGACCGGGATGGAGGAGATCACCGCCCGCATCGCGGACCCCGAGGAGCGCCTCAAGGCCTACATCCACTTCCAAGTGGAGCGCTACTGCCAGGACACCTATCGCAGCAAGTTGATCATCAACGACGAGAACTGCCTGTCCGGGGAATGGTTCAAGACCGTCAAGGACAAACAGCGGCGCTATCTATCCTATTGGCGGGAGACCCTGGAGCGCTTTGGCCACCAGCGCGGCCGGCCCATAGACCACCTCTCGGCCCACGTGATGCTCCTGATCGGCATGTGCAACTGGATCTATCAGTGGTATCACCCCGAGGGCGAGTTGCGCCCGCCGGAGCTGGCCGACTTGATCTTCCGGCGCTTCACCCTGGGCCTGGACGGCTAGGTCCGATTCACCCCAAAGGAATGACGGTTGCGTCTCTGGATGTCATTGCGAGCGCAGCGAAGCGATCTCTATCGGTATTATTTATTACTTTCGCCATGTTAGCAAGATCGAAAGAGATTGCCGCGTCGCTTTGCCCCTCGCAATGACAAGAAGAGATGTCACGAGAGCCTCGGCCTCAGCCTTGATGCGGAGCGCTGCCCTGATAATCACCTTTGGCTGAGCTGGCCCTGGCCCGCGCTCCCGCCCTCCCCCGCCCAGGCCAGGCCCTCCCCCCAGACCACCTGGGGCACCACCGCGTGGCTGTCCAGCCGGCAGCAGAAATCAAGGTCATCTTCCCGGCCCAGTCCCCGCAGCCGCCCGGCGGCCGGGCTGGCCAGGAGCCGTTCTCGCAACGGCGCGAAATCCGGCCGCTCCCCGGCCAGGCGGGCGGCCAGGTATTGGGCGGCCAGATCGTCTTCCAGGGCCGGCTCCCCGGCCCGGCCCATGGCCAGGAAGGTCACGGCATCGGGATTGATCTGCCGCAGGCGGGCGGTCAGGGCGCTGGCGTTGGCGAGGCTGCCATAGAAGACCGGCCCCGCCCCTTTAAGCCGGGCCAGGACCTGGGTGCCATTGCTGGAGGTCAGGATCGCGCGCCTGCCCCGATAATCGGAACGGCTCACCGCCGCCGGGGAGTTGTCGCCGTCAAAGCCCGGCAGCCTGACTCCCTGGCGCTCGCCCAGGAGCGGCCAGCCCGGGTGGGCCGCCTTCAGGGCCCGGGCCTGGTCCACCCCGGCCACAAGGCAGACCCGGGCTCCGCCCGCCACCAGGGCGATGATGGTGTTGCTGGCCCGAAAAACATCCAGCACCACCACCGCGTCGCGGATGGCCTCCAGGCAGGTCAGGTCGTTGGTGCATTGGATCTCCATGTTCTCCCCACGCTTTGGCCAGGGGGCCGCCAGCCCGCCGGATCTTATAAGGTTAAGGTATCAGACGCGTCCTAGGTTGACAGCGCCGGCCGGGGCCGCGAGGGAGCTAGGCCATGGGTGCTGAATTCCCGCCGCCTCCGGCCAGTGGCCCGGGGCGCGCTTGCAAGCCGCCGCGTCGGATGATAGCATGCGTAATTCCGGCGAGATCCAGCCAACCGGCGCAGTTGATTGACCTTTTGGTAGGGGAAGACACATGGCCCCGCAGGGCATGACCTTTCAGAACGTGATCTTGGCACTCTCGCGCTATTGGGCCGACCAGGGTTGTTTGATCGGCCAGCCCTACGACATCGAGGTGGGCGCGGGCACCTTCAACCCCCACACCACCTTGCGGGTCCTGGGGCCGGAACCCTGGAAGGTGGCCTACGTGGAGCCCAGCCGACGGCCCACCGACGGCCGCTACGGCGAAAATCCCAACCGTTTGCAGCATTACTACCAATACCAGGTGATCCTCAAGCCCTCGCCCTTGAACGCGCAGGAGCTTTATCTGGACTCCTTGAAGGTGCTGGGCATCGACCCCCTGGAACACGACATCCGCTTCGTGGAGGACGACTGGGAGTCGCCCACGGTGGGGGCCTGGGGGTTGGGCTGGGAGGTCTGGCTGGACGGCATGGAGATCACCCAGTTCACCTATTTCCAGCAGGTGGGCTCGGTGGACCTGAACCCCATCAGCGTGGAGCTGACCTACGGGCTGGAGCGCATCACCATGTACCTCCAGCAGATCAACAACGTCTACGACCTGGCCTGGAACGACAACGTCAGCTATGGCGACGTGCACAAGAAGGGTGAGTGGGAGCACTCCACCTATAACTTCGAACGGGCCGACGTGCCCATGCTCTGGCAGCTCTTCGAGCACTACGAGGCCGAGGCCCAGCGCCTGTTGCGCCAGTCCGACCCGCCCCTGGTGCTGCCGGGTTATGACTACTGCCTGAAATGCTCCCACACCTTCAACCTGCTGGAGGCCCGGGGGGCCATCAGCGTCACCCAGCGCACGGCCTACATCGCCCGCATCCGCGACCTGGCCCGGGCCGCGGCCGAGGCCTATGTCAAGCAGCGCGAGGAGATGGGGCACCCCCTGCTCGGAAAGGCGGTGGCCTGATGCCGCAGTTGCTCTTTGAGATCGGCAGCGAGGAGATGCCGGCCCGCTTCCTGCGCCCGGCGCTGAAGTCCCTGGCCGAACTGGCCGCCCAGGAGCTGGAGCGCCAGGGCCTGGCCCATGGGACCATCGCCACCCACGGCACTCCCCGCCGGCTCTGCCTGGTGGTGGAGGGTCTGGCCGCCCAGCAAGCCGACCGCCGGGAGGTGGCCCTGGGTCCGCCCAAGCAGGCGGCCTTCGACGCCTCCGGCCAGCCCACCAAGGCCGCCCTGGGCTTCGCCAAGAGCCAGGGGGTGGAGGTGGGCCAACTGGAGACGGTGGAAACCGACAAGGGCCCCCGTTTGGGCTACACCCGCCACATCCCCGGCCGCCCGGCGTTGGAGGTGCTCAGCGAATTGCTGCCCCGCCTGGTCACCGCCATCCCCTTCCCCAAGACCATGCGCTGGGGGGCGGAGACCATCCGCTACGCCCGGCCCATCCACTGGCTGCTGGCCCTCTTGGACGGCCAGGTGGTGCCCTTCGCGTTGGCCGGCATCCAATCCGGCAACCTGACCTACGGCCACCGCTTCCACGCCCCGGGGGCCATCCCAGTGACCGGGGCCGACGATTATTTGGCCAAGCTGGCCGCGGCCCAGGTGCTGGCGGCCCGCCAGCCCCGCCGCCAGGCCACCGCCGCCGAGGTGGCCGCCGCCGCCGCGCAGATCGG
>JAIWNN010000139.1 GCA_020216805.1 Desulfarculus sp.
GCGGCGGCCGCCGCCGCGGCCGAGGCCGCCAAGCCCATCGACGATCACCGCGGCAGCGCCGAATACCGCCGCCAGATGGTGGCGGTGCTCACCCGCCGGGCGCTGGAACGCGCCTGGACCCGTGCCCTGGAGGCAATCGCATGAACAAGCTCGCCCTCACCCTGAACGTCAACGGCCAGGATCACGACCTGCTCTGCGAGCCTTCCCGCACCCTGGCCCAGGCCCTGCGCGAGGACCTGGGGCTCACCGGCACCAAGGTGGGCTGCGGGGTGGGCGACTGCGGGGCCTGCACGGTCCTGGTGGACGGCCAGACCGTCAACTCCTGCCTGATGCTGGCCGTCCAGGCCGCCGGCAAGGCCATCGTCACCATCGAGGGCCTGGCCGACGGGCCCAAGCTCCACCCCATCCAAGCGGCCTTCGTGGAGCAGGGGGCGATCCAGTGCGGCTTCTGCTCGCCGGGCATGATTCTCTCGGCCAAGGCCCTGTTGGACGCCAATCCCGCCCCCAGCGAGCCGGAGATCCGCCAGGGCTTGAGCGGCAACCTCTGCCGCTGCACCGGCTACCAGAAGATCGTCCAGGCGGTGGATGCGGCCGCCCGCACCCTGCGCGGGGAAAGGACGGTGGGCTGATGGAGCGGCAATTCGACGTGATCGGCTCCCGCGCCCCGCGCCTGGACGGTCCGGCCAAGGCCACCGGCCAGGCCGTCTTCGCCGACGACCTGTCCTTCCCCGGCATGTTGCACGGCGCGATCCTGCAAAGCCCCCACCCCCACGCCCGGGTCTTGAGCGTGGACGCCTCGGCCGCCCGCCGCCTGCCCGGGGTCAAGGCCGTCATCACCGCCGCCGAGGTGGGGACGGTCAAATACGGCGTCAGCCCGGCCCGCTACGACGAGACGCTCTTCGCCACCGACAAGGTGCGCTACGTGGGCGACGAGATCGCGGCGGTGGCGGCGGTGGACCTGGCCACCGCCTTGGAGGCCCTGGCCCTGATCAAGGTGGAGTACGATCCCCTGCCGGCGGTCTTCGATCCCCTGGAGGCCCTGGCCCAGGGCGCGCCGCTGATCCACGACGAGTTCCCCGGCAACGTCTGCGCCGAGGTGCACCAGGAGTTCGGCGAGGTGGAGGCGGCCCTGGCCAAGGCCGATTACGTGCGCACCGACACCCTCAAGAACAAGCGCCAGGACGGCGGTTTCATCGAGACCCACTGCGCGGTGGCGGTGCCGGACCTGAACGGACGGGTGACCCTCTACAGCGCCACCCAGGTGCCGCATTACGTGCAGCGCAACGTGGCCATGGTCCTGGGGCTGGAGCTTTCCAAGCTGCGGGTGGTCAAGCCCTACGTGGGCGGCGGGTTCGGACCCAAGGCCGAGGCCACGCCGCTGGACTACTGCTCCACCGCCCTGGCGCTCGCCACCGGCAAGCCGGTGAAGATGGCCTACACCCGGGAGCAGGTCTTCCTGCACGGCCGGGCGCGCCACCAGTTCATCCACGAGATGACCACCGGCGTGACCAAGGACGGCAAGCTGCTGGCCCTCAAACACCGCGCCATCCTGGACGGAGGCGCCTACACCAGCTTCGGCATCGCCACGGTCTACTATTCCGGCTCGCTGCTGGGCGGCCCCTACCGCCTGGCCAACATGAAGTACGACGGTCTGCGGGCCTTCACCAACAAACCCGCCTGCGGAGCCCAGCGCGGCCATGGCGGGGTCATCGCCCGGGCCTTGTTCGAGCGCCAGCTGGACCTGATCGCCAAAGAGCTGGGCATCGATCCGGTGCGGATGCGGCTGGACAACATGATGGAGGTGGGCGACGTCACCTGCAACGACCTCAACATGTCCAGCCTGGGCATGCGCGAATGCATCGAGGCGGTGCGCGACGGCTCGAACTGGGAGGCCAAGAAGGGCAAGCTGGCCAAAGGCAAGGGCATCGGCGTGGCCTGTGGCTTCTTCGTCTCCGGCGCGGGCTATCCCATCTACCGCTCCGAGACCTATCACTCCACCGTGACCCTGAAGGTGGACGAGGACGGCGGCGGGATCAAGGTGCTCTCGGCCAGCGCCGAGATCGGCCAGGGCTCGGACACGGTGTTGGCCATGATCGCGGCCGAGAGCCTGGGGGTGCCCCTGGAGTTGGTGCGGGTGGAGTCGGGCAGCACCGACTTCGGGGTGGACCTGGGGGCCTACTCCTCCCGCCAGACCCTGATGAGCGGCCACGCCTGCCGCGACGCCGCCTTGATGGCCAAGGGCCGCATCCTGGCCAGCGTGGCGGCCGAGCTGGGGGTGGACCCCGACGACCTGGACTTCAAGAACGGGGTGCTGGTGAGCCGGGGACCGGCCCTGGACATCGCGCCGCTGCGCACCCGCTACCGCAAGGAGCATCGCGGCTGGCCCAACCTGCCCGACGGCGAGGCCCTTTGCTTCGCCGAGGCGGCGCGCATCGCCTTCCTGGCCCAAGGCAGCATCGTGGGCACCGGCCAGTACAAGCCGCCGCAGCTGGGCGGCAAGTACAAGGGCGCGGCGGTGGGCACCAGCCCGGCCTACGGCTGCTCGGCCCAGGTGGTGGAGGTGGCGGTGGACCTGGAGACCGGCCAGGTGCGGGTGGAGTCCGTCACCGACGCCCACGACTGCGGCCGGGCCATCAACCGCACTGCGGTGGAGGGCCAGATGGAGGGCTCCATCTCCATGGGATTGGGCGAGGCATTGTTCGAGGAGGTGAAGTTCGACCAGAAGGGTCGGGTGGTCAACCCCAGCCTGGGCGAGTACCACATTCCCACCATCCAGGACATGCCGGCCATGAAGTGCATCGTGGTGGAGAGCGACGAACCCAACGGACCCTTCGGGGCCAAGGAGGTGGGGGAGGGGGCGATCATGCCCACCATCCCCGCCATCCTGAACGCGGTCTATGACGCCACCGGCGCGGTGATCACCGAGCTGCCCCTGACCCCGGAGCGGGTGCTTCGGGCCATCAGGCAGGCCCAGGCCGCAAACAAATAAGGCACTGGCCGGCCGTCGGGGCCGGCGGGAGGCGCGAGCCATGGCCGTCATCACCATTTCGCGCCAGGTGGGCAGCCTGGGCGACGAGGCGGCCCAGACGCTGGCCGCGGAGTTGGGCTACCACCTGGTCACCCGCGAGGACATCCACGCCCTGGCCGCCGGGCACGACCCCAAGTTCGCCCGCGACGTGCAACGCCTGGAGGAGGAGGGGCATCCCGGGTTCTGGGAAAAGCTCCTGCTGGGCATGCCCTACTATCATTCGCTCTACGCGGCGGTGATCTGCGAGCTGGCCGGCCGCGACCGGGTGGTGATCATGGGTCGGGGGGCCCAGGTGGTGCTCAAGGGCATCCCCCACATCCTGCGCGCCCGGGTGGTGGCCCCGGCCGAGGTGCGCGCGCGGCGGATCATGGCCGCCCTGGGCCTGGAGCGCGGCGCGGCCGAGAACTACCTCCAGCACCAGGATCACGAGCGCCGCGAATTGGTGCGCCAGGTCTTTCGGCAGGACCCCCGGGATTGGGGGCTCTACCACCTGGTGATCAACTCCGGCGATCTGGACGTGGACGGAGTGACCAGCATCCTGCGCCGGGCGCTCAAGGAGCTGAACCGGGTGCAGGACCCGGCCTCGGTCTGCGACCTGGTGCGCGGCATCGGCCTGGGCAAGCTGGTGGAGGCCAAGGTGCGCCGCCAGGTGCTGCCCAGCGACCTGATCCGGGCCGAGGGCGCGCCCGACGGCGTGGTGACGCTGTCGGGGCATCTTCCCTCCGACGACGACCGCAGGAAGGCCCTGGAGATCGCGGCGGCGGCGCCGGGGGTGACCCGGGTTGAGGACCGGATCCAGGTGTCGCGTCTGCCAGCACTGTATTGATTTTTTTTGCGGCCAGAGCGTCAAAAAACTAACGCAGGTGGCTTTCTGATGGTATGCTTGCGGCATGGAAACGATCGAGGTAGTCGTGGACGGCTTCGTCGACCGGATCCCGGTCGGCACCAGTATTTCCCAGCTCATCGCGCGCCATCGGGCCCAGCACAAGGACCTGGTGGTGGAGCTGGACGGTCGCTTTGTCTATCCTGCCGATTATGAAGCAACTTTCCCATCCCATGGCGCGCGGGTGGAATTCATCCACCCCGCCTTTGGGGGTTGATTTCCCGTGGCCGCCTATCCCCGCCGCTGGCTGGAGGAGCCTGGCCGCCTGCTGTTGCTGCGCCATGGCGACATCGGCGACGCCTTCGCCGGTCGCTACCTGGGCCAGTCCGATCCGCCGCTCTCGCCCCGGGGTCGGGAGCAGGCCGCCTGGTGGGCGGTCGAGTTGGCCGGAATCGGCATTCGGCGCATCTTGACCAGCGACCTGGGCCGGGCCCGGGCCACCGCCGAGATCATCGCCCAGGGAAGGGAGTTGGTTCCCCGTCTGGAGCCCTGCCTGCGCGAGATCGAACTGGGGGCTTGGGAGGGCCTGGAGCGGACCCAGGTGGCCCGCCAATGGCCTGAACTCCACGCCGCGCGGGGCAAGGACCTGGCCGGGGTCAAACCGCCGGAGGGGGAAAGCTTCGCCGAACTGTGCGACCGGGTCTGGCCCCTGATCACGGCCTTGTCCCGGGAGGAGGGCCCCAGCCTGCTGGTTACCCACGCCGGGGTGATCCGGGTGGTGGCCTGCCGGGTCATGGGCGCGCCATTGCAGGAGATCTTCCGCCTGAGCCTGGATCCGGCCGGGCTGACGATCCTGGAGGCCGACCGCCGCGCTCTGAACCTAGTGTCACTCAACCTACCGCCGTTGCTGTAAGTTTCTCATCCTCCCCTGGGAAAACCACGGCGACGGGACTATCATTCCTCCATCTGCCGTTGCGCCTCTGACGGGCTCTTTCAACCCGAAAACAGCGGTGTAACCAGAAGCCAACCCCCAGGCGATTCCGCGCGGATGAATCGCGCGGCCTTTTGGGAAGGGGGCCTGGGGGAGCCCTTTCCCGGCACCCCCAAAGGGCTCCCTCAATTTTCTTCGGAAATTATGGGAACATCATGGACACCCGCACGCTGGCTCTGTTGATTTTGGGGCATTTGATCACCGACACCACCCAGGGGGGGCTGCCCACCCTGCTGCCCTTGTTGCAGGATTCGTTGGGTCTGAGCTACGCGGCCAGCGGGGCGGTGGTGATGACCATGAACCTGACCTCATCGGTGATCCAGCCCCTGTTCGGCTACCTCACCGACCGCTTCCAGTTGCGCTGGCTGTTGCCGGCGGGGGTGGCCGTGGCGGGGATCGGCTTCGCGCTCCTGGGTCTGGCCCACAGCTACGCCATGGTCCTGGCCACGGTGGTGCTCTGCGGACTGGGGGTGGCCAGCTATCACCCCGAGGCCTTCAAGTCCGTCCTTGGCTCGGCCGGCCAGCGCAAGGTGGTGGCGGTCTCCTGGTTCATGGTGGGCGGCAATCTGGGCATGGGCCTGGGGCCGCTGTTGGTGGGGGCCTATTTGGCCCTGTGGGGTCTCGAGGGCATCCTGGCCTATGCCCTGCCGGGGATGGTGATGGCCGGGTTGTTCCTGGCCTCCTGGGGACGGCTCCACCCGGTGGAGCTCAAGGGTTCCCCGGTCGAGCCGCCGGCCGCGCCCGCGCCCTGGCGTCAACGCCTGGGAGCGATAAGCATCCTGGTGCTGGCGGTGGTGCTGCGTTCCTGGGTGCACAGCGGGGTGATGACCTATGTACCCTTCTGGTACACCCATGTCCTGGGCGGCGATCCGGTGGAGGTGGGGCCGCTGTTGACCACCTTCCTGGTGGCCGGCGTCCTGGGCACCATGGCCGGCGCGCCCCTGGCCGAGCGCATCGGCCCCCGGCGTTTTTTCATCATCTCAGTGCTCCTGACCGCCCCGTTGCTGGTCTGGATGCTACTCTCGCGCGGTTGGTGGCTCTATCCGGCCATCGCCCTGGTGGGGGGGGTGCTGATCTCCACCTGGTCCACGGTCATCGTCATGGCCCAGCAGATCCTGCCCGACCGGGCTGGCATGGCCTCGGGTCTGATGGTGGGCTTCGCGGTGGGCTCCGGCGGGGTCGGGGCCACGGTGCTGGGGTGGGTGGCCGACGGCTGGGGGGTGGAGAGCGCGCTCTGGGCGGTCACGGTCATGCCCTTGCTCAGCGGGCTGGCGGCGGCTTTTGTTCCCCTCCGGGACAAACCCCTGCGCAGCGGCCGGATTGGCGGCTGAATCTTTCCGGCCGGGCGGATTTTAGCCTTGCGCCGGGGTGTCGGTCGTTATAATATTGTATGACAAATTAACACGGCTCGGAGAGGGGCATGGCTGGTCTGATCAAGCCCGACGCGCACAAATTGCCGGAGAAGATCGCCAGGGTGCTGGCGGGCGAGATCGCCCAGGGACGCTTCGTCACCGGCAAGCCCCTGCCGCCGGAGTCGGAGTTGGCCGAGCGCTTCGGGGTCAGCCGCACCGTGATCCGCGAGGCCCTGGCCCGGCTGAAATACGATGGCCTGGTGGAGTCGCGGCCCCGGGTGGGGGCCATTGTGGTCCCGGCCGGCCAGCGCCGGGCCTTCCGCCTGGACAGCCTGGACCCCCGAAGCGGCCAGGACCTGCGCGACCTCTACGAGCTGCGGGCCTTGGTGGAGAGCGGGGCGGCGGCCCTGGCCGCGGTGCGCCACACCGCCCGGGACATCGAACGCATGGAGAGGCACCTGGCCAGCATCGACCAGGCCTTGGAGAACGGCCGCCTGGGCGCCTCGCCAGACCTGGCCTTTCACCGCGACCTGGCCAGCGCCAGCCGCAACCCGGTGCTGGACGACTTCATGCGCTTTTTGAACACCAAGGTCAGCGCCATGATCCGCATGGCGCGCAAGAAGTCCAACCAGGACCCGGAGTTGGCGGCCATGGTCCAGGACGAGCATCGGGCGATCCTGGAGGCGGTGGCCAGCGGCGACAGCGAGAGGGCCCGGCGCGCGGTCTTGAGCCACATGCAAAAAGGGGCCCTGCGCCAGGGCCTGCAGATCGTAATCCCCGGCGGTCCGCGTGATCAGGGCCGCCATCTGGAACCCTAAGCAACAGGAGAGAGCGGTGAGCGGCAAGGCGGCTCGACCCAAGCCGGCCCAGACGGGGGAGAGCAAGGTCAGCTTTTTCCCGGCCTGGTGCAAGCGCTGTGGCAACTGTGTGGCCTTTTGTCCCCGGGGCGCGCTGAAACGCGACCAGTGGGGCTATCCGGTGCTGGCCGATCCCGATCGGTGCACCAGTTGCGGGCTGTGCGAGATGCTCTGCCCGGATTTCGCGCTCAGCGTGGGCGAGGCCGGCCCCAAACCGGCCGGAGCTGGAGCGCCGCGCGGCTCGCGGGTGGCGCCCACCACCAGCCCGGAGCGCCTGGCTCCGGAGCCCAACGGCGGCGAGGAGGACGGCAATGGCTAAGCCCCGCGCCCAACTCCTGCAAGGCAACGAGGCCATCGCCCTGGGGGCGTTGGCCGCCGGTTGCAACTTTTTCGCCGGCTACCCCATCACCCCGGCCAGCGAGATCACCGAGCGCATGAGCCGCGAGATGCCGGCCCGGGGCTATCCCTTCATCCAGATGGAGGACGAGATCGCCTCCATCGGCTGCTGCATCGGCGGCAGCCTGGCCGGCAAGAAGGTCATGACCGCCACCAGCGGCCCGGGCTTCTCCCTGATGCAGGAGAACCTGGGTTACGCCTGCATCGCCGAGGTGCCCTTGGTGGTGGTCAACGTGATGCGTGGCGGCCCCAGCACCGGCCTGCCCACCAACGTGGCCCAGGGCGACGTGCAGCAGGCCCGCTGGGGCACCCACGGCGACCATCCGGCCATCGTGCTTTGCCCGGCCAGCGTGGCCCAGTGCTACGAGCTGACCATCACCGCCTTCAACTGGGCCGAGCGCTTCCGCACCCCGGTGGTGCTCCTGAGCGACGAAGTCGTGGCCCACATGCGCGAGAAGGTCGTCCTACCCGAAGCCCACGAGGTGGAGGTCATCGACCGCCGTCAGCCCACGGTCCCGCCCGATTGGTACGTGCCCTACAAGACCGATGGCAGCCTGATTCCCCAACTGGCCAACCTGGGCGAGGGCTACCGCTACCACGTCACCGGCCTGGTGCACGACGAACGCGGCTTCCCCACCCGGCGCCCGGATGAGGTGGAGCCCTTCTACAATCGGCTCTTTGGCAAGATCAGCCGCCACTTCGCCGATCTGGAGCGAGTCCGGGCCGTCCAGCTCGACGACGCCGAGATGGTGATCATCGCCTATGGCTGCACCGCCCGGGCCGCGGCCGCGGCGGTGCGCATCGGTCGCGAGCGGGGACTGAAGGTGGGCATGCTCCAGCTGATGAGCATCTGGCCCTTCCCGCGCCGTCCGGTGGAGGAGGCCCTGACCGGCAAGCGACTGGCCTTGGTGCCGGAGCTGAACATGGGCCAGATCAGCCGCGAGGTGAAACGGGTCAACGACGGGCGCACCCAGGTGTTGCGCCATGGCAAGATGGACGGCTCCATGATCACGCCCGACGAGATCCTGGGCCGTCTGCGGGAGGCTAAGTGATGCCACCGGTGCATAGAAGCGTGGTCTACGACTGGCTTAGGCACGACAAGAAATTCCCCCACGTCTGGTGCCCCGGCTGCGGCTTGGGCATCCTGCTGGGCTCGTTGTTGCGCGCCTTGGTGGAAAGCGGGCTGGACAAGAACCAGGTGGTGTTGGTCAGCGGCATCGGCTGCTCCGGCCGCCTGCCGGTCTACGTCGACGTGGGCAGCGTCCACACCACCCACGGCCGGGCGCTCACCTTCGCCACCGGCATCAAGCTGGCCAAGCCCGAGCTGAAGGTCATCACCGTGATGGGCGACGGCGACGCCACCGCCATCGGCGGCAACCATCTGATTCACGCCGCCCGCCGCAACCTGGACATCACCGCCATCATCGTCAACAACCAGACCTATGGCATGACCGGCGGTCAGTACAGCCCCACCACCCCCCTGGGGGCCAAGGCCACCACCGCTCCCTATGGCCACATCGAGCCCAGCTTCGACATCAGCGCCCTTTCGGCCACCGCCGGGGCCGCCTTCGTGGCTCGCTCCACCGTCTACCACGTCACCCAACTGGACCAACTTCTGGGCCAGGCCATCGCCAAGCCCGGCTTCGGGGTGGTGGAGGTCTTAAGCCCCTGCCACACCAACTTCGGTCGCCAGAACCGGCTGGGCTCCCAGGTGGACATGATGAAGGAGTTCAAGCGCAAGGGCATGCGGGTGGAGCGCTGGCGCGAGTTGCCCGAGGGCAGGCGGGCCGAGAGCATCCCCCTGGGGGTGCTGGTGGACCGCGACCTGCCGGTCTTTGGCCAGTCCTACGATCGGATCTGCGACGCCGCCAGCCGGCGGGGGGAGGCGGGCAAATGAGCGAGAAGCAAGCCCAAACCCTAGGCCGGGTGGAGACCCGCCTGGCTGGCAGCGGCGGCCAGGGGTTGCTCCTGGCTGGCCTGGTGCTGGCCGAGGCGGCCGGTCTCTATGACGGCCGCGAGGTGGCCATGGTCCAGTCCTACGGTCCCGAGGCTCGGGGCGGGGCCAGCAAGGCCGAGGTCATCATCAGCGACCAGGCCATCGACTACCCCCTCTGCACCCGGGTGGACCTGTTCTTGGCCCTGACCCAGGAGGCGGCCGACGCCTATTGCTGGGATCTGAAGCCCAACGCCTGGATCATCGTGGACTCCGACCTGGTCAGCCACCCGCCCAGCAGCAAGGCCGTGCGTCTGCCTTTCACCGCCGCGGCCCGCGACAAGCTGAAAAAGCCCATGGTGGCCAACGTGGTGGCCCTGGGGGCCATCGCCGAGATCACCGGAGTGATCAGCCGGCGCGGTCTGGAGAAGGCTTTGCTGGCCCGGGTGCCGGCTGGCACCGAGGCGCTGAACAAGAAGGCCCTGGCCCTGGGGGCCAAGCTGGCCCGGGACGCCGCCGGCCAGGCTCCGGCCGAGGGCCCGGCCACGGCCCACACGGAAGACATGTAGCGCCAAGCCAACTCCATCGCCGAGCTGATCGGGGAGGGCTCCGCCACGGCGGGGCTCTCCCCGTTTTGGTTGTGCGCCCTGGAAGTCATATTATCAAAAATAATAATCGTTAAAATTTGCAAAAACAGGCGCGATGCTTAGTTATACCAATATAAGCACCAACCTGATCGCCAGGCCGGAGGTGGCGGCGGCCAGACATGGCCTCCAGGGAGAGGAAAGATGTCCGGGAACAAACAATGCAACCCCAGCCGGCATTTCGGCCGCCGCAATCTCCAATGCCCCCACTATGCCAGCTGCCTGGACGTGGCGGTCAGCCACGCCTGGCACACCTTCAGTTGCGGCCAGTGTCCGAGTCGCAACCTGGGCGAAAAGCTGAGGGTGGACGATCTGGAGATGGACGCGCAGGGCTGGGAGGAGATCTGGAGCCAAGCCGACGGCTTTTACTCCACCTCCTGACCTTGCCTCCGCCAGGCCGCCGCCGGAGGCCAGGGGAGGGCGGCGTCTAGGCCCGGAGTCCCGCCGGTAGGGCATACCCCACAATTGTATTGTTCTTGGTCTGATCCCCCCTCGATGCTAGGATTACCTCCCTGGCCCTCTGGGAGCGGGCGGCGATTTGCCGCCTGGCGGGGAAGGAGGGTCGCCTGGGGTTGGCCATGCGGCTGCGCACCATTCTTTTCACGCTGGCCTTGCTGGCGATGGTTTCCATCACCGTCAGCGGGTTCTATTATGTCTTTTCCCTGCGCGAATCCGAGATGGAGGTGGCGCGCCGTCGGGCGGTGGTGCACACCGAGATCATCCGCAATCAGCTCGAGGGCTTTCTTTCCGAGAACCTCAGACCGGTGCGGGCCCTGGCCGGCCTGCCCGAGGTCCAACGCGCGTTGGCCGTGCCCGATCCCGGCTCCATCGCCCAGGCCAACTATATCCTCGATCTGTTCCGCGACGCCCTGGACGTGGACGTGGTCTACCTGCTGGACCGCCACGGATTGACCATCGCCTCCAGCAATCGCAACTTTCCGGATTCCTTCGTGGGCGAGAATTTCGCCTTTCGCCCCTATTTCCGCGAGGCCATGCAGGGCAATCCTTCGAAATACCTGGCCCTGGGCATGACCAGTCACAAGCGCGGCGCCTATTACAGCCATCCGGTTTTCGCCGAGGACGTGGACGATCCCCAGGGAGTGGTGGTGATCAAGGCCCCCATCTCGCTGATGGAAAAAAACATCATCCAGTCCTCCAGCGACGGCATCACCCTCTTGGCCGGGCCCTATGGCGTCATTTTCAGCAGCAACCAGCCCGGTTGGCTCTTTGGCAGCCTCAACCCCCTGAGCAGCCGTGAGGTGGAAGCCTTGCGCCAATCCCGCCAATTCGGCGACGGTCCCTGGCCCTGGGTGGGTCTGGCCGCCCTGGACCAAGACCGCCTGGAGGACCACCGCTCCCACCGCCGCTATTACATGCACTCCCGCGAACTGGAGTCATACCCCGGGTGGCGGGTGATCCATCTCCAGGACCTGCAACAGACCGGGGAGAGCGTCTTCCAGCCCTTGGTGCGCACCACCGGCCTTTTGGTGCTGGCCATCTGCGCCCTGGCCGGGGCGGCGGTCTACCACCTCTACCGCAAGGCTCGGGCCGAGATCATGCGCCGGCAACGGGTGGAGCGCGAACTGCGCCAAAGCGAGGAGCGCTACCGCACCTTATATCACCACACCCCGGCCATGCTGCACTCCATCGACCCCGAGGGCCGCCTGGTCAGCGTCAGCGACTACTGGTGCGAGGCCCTGGGCTATCGGGCCGAGGAAGTCATCGGCCATCATTTGGCCGAGTTCCTGGCTCCCCAGTCCCGGCCCGACCTGTTGGATCGCAACCAGCCCCTTTTTTTCCGCACCGGCTTGCTGCGCGATGTCAGCTACAGCTTCGTGAAAAAAAGCGGCGAAGTGGTTGAGGTGCTCCTGTCGGCCATCGCCGAGCGCGACGCCCAGGGCGGGATCGTGCGCTCCCTGGCGGTGCTGTTGGACATCACCCAGCGCAACCGCATGGAAAGGGAGCTGCGCCGGGCCCAGGAGCAGCTAAGCCAGTATTCCAAGGACCTGGAGCGCCAGGTGGCCGAGCGCACCCGGGAAGTGACCAGCTTCCTGGCCTACACCCCGGCGGTGGTCTACCTCAAAGACCGGCAGGGCCGCTATCTCTTGGTCAACTCCCGTTTCTCCGACCTCCTAGGCCAAGGCCAGGACCAGGTGCGGGGACGCTGTGACGCCGAGATCTTCCCGCCCGACCTGGCCCGCCAGTTCCAGGACAACGACGGGCAAGTGCTGGCCAGCGGCCAGCCTCGGCAGTTCGAGGAGGTTATCGAGCAATCCGACGGACCGCACGTGTATCTGTCCAGCAAGTTCCCAGTGCAGGACGAGGATGGGACGGCGGCGGCCATCTGGAGCGTCTCCCTGGACATCACCGAACTCAAGCGGGCCCAGGAGAGCCTGCGCCGGCTGTCGGGCATGATCCTGGCCAGCCAGGAAAAGGAGCGCACCGCCATCGCCAGGGAGCTGCACGACGAGCTGGGCCAGGTGCTCACCGCCCTGCGCATGGACGCGGTTTGGCTCCAGCGCTGGCTGGAGGGGCGGGACCAGGATCAGGCGGCGCGGCGGGCCCAGGCCATGTGCCAGCTCATCGACCGCACCATCACCGAGGTGCGCTCCATCGCCACCCGGTTGCGGCCGGCGGTGCTGGACGACTTGGGGCTGGTGGACGCCCTGGAGTGGCACACCAGCGATTTCGAGAAACGCACCGGGGTGCGGGTGCGGTTCAGCCACCAGGACGTGCCCGAGCTCAAGGGCCTGGCCGCCATTTCCACCTATCGCGTGGCCCAGGAGGCCCTGACCAACGTGGCCCGCCACGCCCGGGCCAGCCGGGTGGAGGTGACGCTCGTCGCCCGGCAGGGCTGGCTGGAGCTGAGGGTGGCCGACGATGGCCGGGGATTCTCGCCGACCGGAACCGGCGAGAACGGGGGGGCCGGGGTAGGCTGGGGCCTGGCCGGAATGCGCGAGCGGGCCGGCCTGCTGGGCGGCCATCTGAGCATCGATTCCACGCCGGGACGGGGGACCACGCTGGTCCTGCGCCTGCCTCTGTCGGCGGAGGAAGGGGACAAGCCATGATCCGGGTGTTATTGGCCGACGACCACAGCATCGTCCGGGCTGGCCTGCGCCGGCTGATCGAGGACGCCGGGGACATGGTGGTGGTGGTGGAGGCCGACGACGGACGCCAGGCCATCGCCGAGGCCCTGCGCCTGCGACCGGACGTGGCGGTGGTGGACCTGTCCATGCCCGGCCTGGACGGACTGGAGGTCATCAACCGCCTGCACGAACAGATGCCCGAGTTGCCGGTGTTGGTGCTGACCATGCACGAGGAGGAGCAGTACGTGGTGCGCTCCCTGGCCGCCGGGGCCCGGGGCTACATCACCAAACGCTCCGCCCCGGAGCAACTGGTGGGGGCCATCCGCAAGGTCCAGGCCGGCGGGCGCTATCTCAGCGAGGAGGTGGCCGAGGCCTTGGCGGTGCGGGTGGCCCGGGGCGGCGGCGGGGCCTCGCCCCTGGAGAGTCTGTCCAACCGCGAGGTGCAGGTGTTGCGGGCCCTGGCCCTGGGACGCACCAACCGCGAGATCGCGGAGGCCTACAACATCAGCGTCAAAACCGTGGACACCTACCGGTTCCGCCTGCTCAAGAAGCTCAATCTGCGCAACAACGCCGAGTTGAGCCGTTTCGCCATGCAGCAGGGCCTGATCGAGCCCTGATGGGAGCGCTGGCGAGCGCGAAGGCGCCGAGCACGCGTTCACGATGTATTTCTCCGCATGGCGTCAGCTCGTGCGGTAAACTTGGCCAGAGCATCCCTGCCAAAGGAGAGCGACGTGAAGGTACTGAAGGTTGAAGACGCCATAGAGAAAAAGATCGAGACGTTCCCTTACCGGGGCGAACAGCTCAAGGTGCGCGAGGTCACGGTGCGCTGGTTGAGCCAGGCCGGCCCCCTGGAGTCGCCGGAATACGGTCTGCGCTTCTTCAAGATCGGGCCCGGGGGAGAAATCCCCATCCACAAGCACCTCTATTATCAAACCATGTTCATCCTCAGCGGCCGGGCCTTGTGCCGGGGGCACGATCCGGAGACCGACGCCCCGCTGCACGAGCAGGAGGTGGGTCCCGGCGAGGCGGTCTTCATCCCCACCATGGAGCCCCACAGCATGGTCAACCTCAGCGACAGCCAGGACGTGACCTTCCTTTGCTGCATCGCCAACGTCTACGACGAGGACAACAACTAGTCGGGCGTTTGCGCGGACCTATCAGCGCGACCAGAAGCGCGCCGGGAGCCAGGCTTCCGGCGCGCTCTGCTTTTCTCGGGCATGGCGCAACGCCGGGGCGCCGGCTGTCGGTGGGTGTTTCCTGGACTCGACCCGGGCTTCGGACCCAGGTGGGAAGGGGCGCTATTTCTGGGGGGAGGCGCCGGGCCGGGGCTCCGGCAGCAGGCCGCCGGCCGGGTCCAGGATCGCCATCTCGCCCTGGACCAGGATCAGGCAGCCCCGGATGCACCCGGCCTCGAACAGCCCGGCCGCGGCGGCCTGGCCGGCGGCCAGGGCCCGGGCGCGTTCGGCGGGAGAGAGAGGGCCGACCCCGGCCACCACCAGGCGTTGGCCCAGGTCCGAATCCGGATCCATGGACGTGGCCGGGGCGCGGGAAATGGCTGGGCTGTCCAGGTCCACTCGACCGGCGATGAGAGTGGCGGCGGCGTCGGCCGTTGCCGCCTCAGCGGCCCAGACGCTGACCAGGTCGGCCACTCCGGGGCTGAGGCTGCGGCCGGACCAGCCGCTGCTGGCCACCCCGCCGACGCCGTCGCCCGCGCGCAGGCCGAGCCGGGCCAGAAGCGGCAGCGGCGCGCTCC
>JAIWNN010000014.1 GCA_020216805.1 Desulfarculus sp.
TTGAGGGCCAACACCGCCCAACCCACCCCCACCGCCACCACCAGGCCGCCCAGGCCCCGCCAGACCGGGTGGGCCAGGTCCTGGTAGGCGATGTAGGTGGCGGCCAGCACCGTGGGGTTGATGATCGGCGCGGCCAGCAGGTAGGTGACGGCGTGGGGCAGGGGCAGGCCCTTGCGCAATAGGCCCCGGGCCACCATCACCACCCCGCACTCGCAGACCGGGAAAAGCGGCGCCAACAGGGCCACCGCCGGCACCCCCCAGAGGCCCAGGCGGGCGGTGATCCGGGGCAGGACCTCCGGCGGCAGCCACAGCTCCAGGACCGCGGTCAGCAGCGCCCCCAGCAGGATGAAGGGCGTGGCCTCCAGGCAGATGGCCAGGAAATAGGAGGCGAAGGCCTCCAGCCAGGGGGCCGGGGCTCCCCCCAGGGGCAGGAAGCGGTTGACCAGGGCCCCGCCAAAGACCACCAGCACCCCGGCCCCCAGGGTCAGGGCCAGGTAGTGGTCGGGTCCGGGCTTGGCGGCGGCGTTGGGATGTTGAGTCAAGGCAGTCTCTCCTGGTTGCCAGCGGCGGCCGGGCGGCGCGCCCGCCCCCAGCGCCTCTTCCCGCGAGGGAGGCCCCCCCAAACATGGCGGCCCGGCCGGATTCGCGCAAGAGACAAAAACGTGGGGCGAGGCGCCATTCAGCCCCGGGCCGGGGCGGCGGTCTCCACCACCCGCATCCGCCGCCAGGCCCCGCGCCGATAGCGCCGCCAGTTGGTCAGCCCCAGGACCACCAGGTAGAGGATGATGCAGAACCAGACCCGGTGGATGTCCCAGCCCAGGTGGTTGACCCCCAGGTAGGTGGGCAGGACCAGGAAAAGTCCCGCCACCGCCGCCATGTTCAGCATCACGAAGCGGCTGTCGCCCGCGCCCTTGAGCGCGCCGATGTAGATGATGCCCATGGCGTCGAACAGGGTGTAGAGGGCCACGTAGCGCACCAGGGTGGAGCCCAGGTCCACCAGCGCCGCCGCCTGCTCCGGCCCCAGGTCGCGGGGCAGGAAGGGCTCCACCAGCCAACCGGGAAAGGCCAGGAAAACCAGGGCCACCAGGCCCATGTAGACCAGGGTGACGTGGATGGTGCTGGTGGTGGCCGCCGCGGCCATTTCCGGCCGACCGGCCCCCACCGCCTGGCCCACCAGGGTGCTGACCGCGATGGAGAAGCCCAGCATGGGCAGAAACGACAGGGTGCTGATGGAAAAGGCGATGGTGGTGGCCGCCAGCTCCAGGGTGCCCAGCCGGCCCACGAAGAACACCGCCAGGGTGATGGCCGCGATGTCCAGCCAGAACTGGACCCCGGCCGGCAGACCGAAGCGCATCAGGCGCAGGAAGAGCTCCTTCTCCGGCCGCCAGGCGCTGATCACCGCGAAGGCCCGTTCGTGGCGGGGGGTGAAGATGGCCAGGGCGAAGAGCGCCGCCATCACCACCCAGCCGGCGATGGTGGCCCAGGCCGCGCCCACGATGCCCAGCTCCGGGAAACCCCAGACGCCGTTGATCAGGGCGTAGTCCAGGGGCACGTTCACCGCCGCGCCGGCCAGGTTGGCCAGCATCACCGGACGGGTGCGGCCCCGGCCGGAGAAAAAGCAGGACAGGGAGCTTTGCAGCACCCCGGCCCCCGCGCCCAGGCAGAGCCAGCGGAAATAGCTGACCTCCAGGGCCCGGATCTCCGGGGAGTGGCCGGCCAAGGCGAACAAGGGCTCGGCCACCAGCCCCTGGGCGGCCAGCAAGGCCCCGGAAATGATGGAGAACCAGATGCCGGTCCACAGCGCGGCCCCCACCCGGCGCGGCGCGCCCGAGCCCAGGTACTGGGCCACGAAGACGTTGACGTAGCCGGCCGAACCCATGAAGAAGGCCTGGAAGACAAAGGCGGCCAGGCCGGCGGGCATGGCCGCGGCGATGGTCTCCAGGGAATAGTTGGCCAAAAACATCCGGTCGGTGAAGTGCATCACCGTGGTGGAGGCCATGGAAATCACCAGGGGCAGGCCCAGGGCCAGGACCTGGCGATAGCCGTTGGGTTGAGACCAGCGCTTGAGCATCGTCGTCCGTCCACCCCGGCCGGGCCGGGGGATGAAAACGGGCCCCCTCCCGCGGTCGCGCCGGGGAGGGGGCTCGGAGATCGCGCGCCGCCGGGCGGCGGGAAGGTTCCGGGCCGGGCGGGGCTAGCCCACCTGTTTCAGGGCCTGGCGGGCCTCGACCAGCCGGGCCCAGGTCTGGGGGAAGAGGCGGTTGCCCTCGGTGTGGGGCAGGAACAGGCTGCCGGTGTAGTTGCCCATGTAGTTGGGGGCCACGCTGAGCTCGAAGTTGGTCATCTTGTCAACGATGTCGCCTACTTCGGTGCGCAGTTGGTTGCTCATGGCCACCAGGCGCGCCCCCAGGAGCGAACCGTTGCCCACGAAGATGAACTTATCCAGGGGCAGCTCGGGCAACAGCCCGATCAGGATGGCCCGCTCCAGATTGATCGACTGACCGAAGCCGCCGGCCAGGATCACCCGCTCCAGGTCGTGGATGGAAAGCCCCACCCCCTCCAGGAGGGTCATGTAGGCGGCGTACATGGCCCCCTTGGCCCGCAGCAGGTTGTCGATGTCGGTCTCGGTCAGCGCGATGTCCCGGCCGATGGAGGTGTCCTCGGCCCAGGCCAGGACATACTCCGGGCCATCCTCGCCCTGGCGCACCCGGTCGCTCTTGTGATCGAGGTTGTAGTGGCCGCGCTCGTCGATGATCCCGGCCATCAACAGGGCGGCCACGGTGGCGATGAGCCCCGAGCCGCAGATGCCCCGGGGCTTGGCCTTGCCCACGGTGACGATGGCCGGCTCGCCGCTGATGGGGTTGACCGAGAAGTTCTCGATGGCCCCCTTGCTGGCCCGCATGCCGAACTTGATGCCGCCGCCCTCGAAGGCCGGGCCGGCGCTGGCCGCGGCGCAGGCCATCCAGTCGCGGTTGCCCACCACCACCTCGCCGTTGGTGCCCAGATCGATGAACAGCGTCAGGCGCTCGTCCTTGTGCATGCCCACGCCCATCACCCCCGCCACCACGTCCCCGCCCACGTAGGAGGCCACCGCGGGAAAGACCAACAGCCGCACGTGGTCGGCCAGGGCCAGGCCGAACTGGCTGGCCCGCAAGGGAGGATAGTAGGCCGCCGCCGGCACGTAGGGCTCCAGACGGATGTACTTGGGCTCCACGCCCAGGAAAAGCTGGGTCATGGTGGTGTTGCCGGCCAGGGTGGCCAGGTTGATGTCGGTCAGCTCCACCCCGGCCTTGCGGGCCACCGCCTTGAGCACCTCGTTGATCGAACCGCAGGCCGCCTCGCCCAGGCGTTTGAGGCCCCCGGGCTTGCCGGCGTAGACGATGCGGCTGATGACGTCCTCGCCATAGCCGATCTGGCCGTTGAAGTCGCCCTCGGTGGCCAGGACCTGGCCGCTGTTGAGGTCGATGAGCTGGGCCCAGACCGTGGTGGTGCCCAGGTCGATGGCCACCGCCAAGTTGCTGGCGCTGGTGTCGCCGGGCTCCACCCGGATCACCTGGTTGCGGCCGTACTTGCGCCGCACCGGGCGCATGATGGTGGTGGTCACCTGCCAATCGCCCCGCCGCCAGGCCTCGGGCAGGTCGCGGATGGCCTCGAAGGCGAAGCTGAAGCCACGCTCGCCCTTCTCGCGCAGGCAGGCCAACAGGCGGGCCACGTCGTTGCGATTGTCCTCCAGGGTGGGTGGGTTGGCCCGCACCGTGACCTTGGCCAGGGCCGGGTCGAAGCGCCCCTCCTGCTTGAGGTCCTCGCCGCCGATCAGGGTGGCCTGCTGGGCGCTGCCGGCGGCCAGGGCCTTCAGGGCCACCTTGTCCAGGCTCGACTCCACCGGCACCCGCACCACCACGTCGCCGGTCAGCTCGGCCAGGCAGGCCTGACGCACCCCCTTGGCCGCGTCCTGGGGACTGATCTTCTCGGTCAGCCCCCCGACGACCTCCCCCTGCTCCACGATGACCCGACACTTGCCGCAGACGCCCTCGCCGCCGCAGGAGGCGTTGATGTGCACCCCGGCCTCCAGGGCGACCTCCAGGATGGTGCTGCCCACCGGGGCCTGGGCGACGATGTTGAAGGGCTCGAAACGCACCTTGACGCTGGCGGGGTGATCCTGGCTCACGATATTCCTACAGCTATCAGCTTGTTACGGCCAAGTCGGCGGAGAGGGGCGCGGTTTGGGGCGCGGGCTCCCGCCCTTGCGTTTATCGATACACCCATGATAACAGGTCATTCAGGGGTTGGCGAGCGCATGCCAGCCAAGGCCGCCGCCGGTACAATGATCCTTGGGCCCCGGCCCCCAGCGCCGATCAGCGGAATCTCCTTGCCCAGGAGCGCGCGATGCACGGACTGAAAATCATGGTGGTGGACGACTCGGCCACCGCCCGCCACTATTTCACCGGTCTGGTGGAGGAGTTGGGCCACCATGCCGTCACCGTCTCCAGCGCCCACGACGCCTTGGTCAGGTTGAGCCGGGAGCGCTTCGACCTGGTGCTCTGCGACCTGGTGATGCCGGACATGGACGGCCTGGACCTGCTCAAGTCGCTGCGCCAGCAAGGGCAGGAGTTGCCCTTTCTGTTGGTCACCTCCTACGGCTCCCTGGCCACCGCGGTGCAGGCGGTTCGCCTGGGGGCCGACGACTACATCCTGCGCCCGGTGGACACCGGCCTGCTGGCTCACCGCATCCAGGCGGTGCACGAGCGCCACCAGGCCGCCCTGGAAAAACGCCTGCGCCAGGACCTGGAGGCGGCCCTGGCCACCGCCGGGGCGATGGCCCACGAGCTGAACCAGCCTCTGATGGCCATCATGGCCTCGGCCGAGCTGATCGGCCTGACCGACGACCCGGTCCGCATCCAGGAATTGGCCAAAACCATCGTGGAGCAGGCCCAGCGCCTGGGCGAGGTCACCAATCGCCTGGTCAGCCTGGTGCGCTATCAGGCCACGCCCTACGTGGGCGACAGCATCATTCTGGACCTGGAGGCCTCCAGCCGCAAGTCGGAGTCGACCAGCTAGGCATGGGCGCGCTCGCCACCAGCGCCCCGCGCCTCAACCTGGACGCCCGCTGGCTTTGGGCGGGCGAGGACCTCTTGCTGCTGGTCACGGGGGGACAACGCCCCCATCTGGGCGCGGTGGCCATGGCCACGCCCCGGCCCAGCCTGGCCGATCCCGCGATCACCAGCGCCACCGCCAGCGTGTTCTGCTATCCCGGTCACAAGGAGGACGAGTTGGCCAAGGCCCTGGCCCTGCGGCTGGCTGCGGCGCTCAAGGTCAAGGTGACGGTGGCCGCCGGGGCCCATTGGGACGGCCTGGGTCCGGAGGACATCGCCCAGGTGCGGGCCAACGCCCTGGAATTGGAGGATTTGCTTCTGGCCGCCCTTCGGGCCGAGCGCGCGAGGGATCAGGGCGCGGCCTAGGTCTTGGCGGTCAGGCCCAGACTGCGCAGGGGGCCGGCCAGGGGACCCCGACCCTGGGCCAACTCGGCCAGGGCCTGCTCCAGGGCCTGGGTCGGGGTCTGGTCGGGAGGCAAGGTCAAGCCCACCCGTCCCCGGGGCTGATCGGCCGCGTCGCGCACCCTCATCACCAACTGATCCCCCGAGATTTCAGCCACCTCCAGCCCGCCGCCCTGATAGCGCCCGGTCCAGAGCTTGGGCCGCAGCCAACCCACGCCGGGCAGGGTTCCGGCCGCCACCGCCACCCGCCGGGCCAGATCGTCGCCCGCCGCGCGCAGGGCCTCGCCCTCGCCGACCGGACCGCGCCCGTCCCAACCCACGGCCAGGGCCTGGGCGCGCTTCTGGGCGAACTCCCGGGGCGAAAGCCCCAGGCTCTCCCAAGCCATCAGCTTCTGCATGACATGGCGGCCGGCCTCGTCCAGGTCCCGGTCGGTGTCCAGCACCCGCCCGGCCAGGGTGGTGTAGAGCATGGCCTCAGTTCCTCGTCTGGGCCTGGGTCAACGTGGCCAGGCCGGCCTCGGCCGCCTCCTTGAGGCCCTCGCTCAGGGTGGGGTGGGCGTGGACGGTGCGCGCAATATCCGCCAGCCGCGCCCCCAGGCTCAGGCCCAGGGCGCATTCGTGGATCATCTCCCCGGCGTGGGGACCCAGCAGGTGCGCCCCCAGCAGGCGGCCGTCGGTGGTGTCGTGGACCAACAGATACTGCCCGGCGATCTCGCCCTCGGCCTGGGCCTTGCCCAGTTGGCGCACCGGCAAGCCAGCCAGGGCCGCGGCGATGCCCCGCTCCCGGGCCTGGGCCAGGGAGAGCCCCACCCAGGCCGCCTCGGGCCAGGTGAAGGCGGCCGAGGGAACCAGGTCGTAGGCCAGGGCCCGGTCGCCGCCCAGGGCGTTGATCGCCGCCGCCTCGGCCTCGGCCGAGGCCACATGGGCCAGCATGGGCCGGGCCGGGCCCAGGAGGTCGCCGATGGCATAGACCCCGGGCGCGCTGGTGGCCAGGCGGGCGTCCACCCGCACCGCGCCCTTGGCGTCGCATTCCACCCCGGCCGCTTCGAGGCCCAGGTCCTCGGAGTTGGGCCGCCGCCCGGCCGCCACCAACACCATTTCAGCCCGCATTTTCAGTGGCTTACCGGCTAGCTGGGCCGGGACCAGGGGCGAGGGGGCCAGGTTGATCTCCAGGCCCGCGCCGGCTTCGGCCAGCGACTCCACCACGCAGCCGGTGTGGACCGCCACCCGGCGTTTCTTGAACTCGCGCAACAGGAGCTTGCTGATCTCCGGCTCCAGGGAGGGCAGGGGCAGCAGCCGGTCCAGGGCCTCCACCAAGGTTACCTGGCAGCCCAGGGCCGAGAGCAGGGTGGCGAATTCGCAGCCCACCACCCCGCCGCCCACGATGCAGATGGAGGCCGGCAGGGATGCCAGCCCCAGCAGGTCGTCGGAGTTGAGCACCCGGCGGCCGTCGCGCGCGAGCCCCGGCAGGTCGGCGGGCCGCGCGCCGGTGGCCAGGATCACCCGGTCCACGTCCAGCTCGCGCTGGCCGCCCTGGTTGAGGGCCACCGCCACCCGGCCAGCGGCCAGGAGCCGGCCCCGGCCGGCGACGACCTCCACGCCGTGGGATTGAAGCAGGCGGGCGATGCCCTGGGCCTGAAGCTCGATCACCCCCGCCTTGCGGGCCTGCATGGCCGGCCAGTCCGGGGCCGCGTCCTGGCCGCCGGCGACGCCGAACTCATGGAGCCGTCGGGCGCTGTCCAGAGCCCGGGCCGAGGCCAGGAGGGTCTTGGTGGGAATGCAGCCCCAGTTGAGGCAGACGCCGCCCAGGCCGGCCGGCTCGATCAGGACCACCGCGGCCCCGCGGCGGGCGGCGTGCACCGCCGCCTGATATCCGCCTGGGCCAGCGCCAAGCACCGCCACGCGCACGCGCCCTCCTCCGTTGTCTGGTCAGGATGCTTCGCGCCCAGGTCGGATGGGCGCGGCCCGCCGCCCTCCCCCGGTCCGCGGCGCCCACGTCAGGCAACCAACCGGCCAGGCCAGGGCTCATGGTCCCCGCCGACCAATCCGGGCGCGCCGGGCTAATCCAGGCGAATGATCTTGACCCGTCGTCCGACCCAATTGGGGGGCAGGTAGATGCGTCCGGAGTTGCCGGATTGCTTAACCTGCTTGCCCAGCATCTCGAAACCGGTGACTTCGAACTTCACCGAGCCGCGATATCCCAGATCTTGTGATTCATCGTCGTTGTGAGTGAGGGGAAGGTCGTCGGCCAAAACCAATGTCCTTTTTTGCGGGAATGGTCGGCGGGTGATTGCGGGGGATCCGGGCCGTCCCGGCGGCCGCCGCCGGCCGGGGCGCCAAAGCCGTCTGGGTGATGATTATAACAAGCTCCGGCCCCGGGTCCAAACCCGACCGACATCCTAGGCCGAAAAAGTCAGCCGATCCTGCCCTGACGGCCGGGCCAGAGGGCGTGGGCCGGCACGATCAGGTCGATCTCTCCGCTCTCGGCCATGCGTTTGACCAGGTTGGCGCTCTCCCAGGCCGCGATGGCGTCGGTGTGGACCCCCGGGCAGACCGCCGGCCCGCTTTTGGGGAAATTGGCCTCGTTGCAGCAGAAGCCGGTGATCAGCGCCCGCCCGGCCCCGGCAGTCTCCACGATCACCGATTGGCCGCCGGGAGTGTGGCCGGGGGTGGGCAACACCCGCAGGCCGGGCAGGACCTCGGCCGGGCCGTCCAGGGCCACCAGATGGCAGCCTTCCAGGTAGTCGGGGTCGTAGCGGTGGTCCAGGGGATGGGGATCGCGCATGAACTCGATCTCGGTCCGCTGGGCGTAAACCTTGGCGTTGACGCAGAGCCCGTCGTTCTCGCAGTGGTCGTTGTGCAAGTGGGTGTGGATCACCGCGCCGATGTCCTCGGGTTTGACTCCCAGGCGGGCCAGGCCGTCCTCGAAATATTCGGCCTTAAGGCCCAGCTCCGCCTCCAGGCCCTCGGGCAGCATGAAGTCGGCCAGGCCGGTGTCGATCAGCACCGGAACCGGACCACCCTCCAGGTAGAAGACGTAGATCGGGATGTGGATGGCCCGGCCATAGCCCCGCAGGTAGGTCATGACCCCCTGGTCGGTGGCGTTGAGGCCGCAGACGATGGGGTGGATGATGTATTGGCTCATGGACGGCCTCCCGCTATTCACCGTCGTCTTGGGCCGGGATGATGGCCTCGCCCCATTTCTTGGCCGCCGCCACCCCGCCGGAGAGGTTCACGGTGTTGGTGATCCCCGCCGCCTCCAGTTGGCGCATGGCCTCGTAGGAGCGCACTCCGGAGTTGCAGATCAGGACCACCTCCTTGTCCCGGGGCACCTCGCCGGCCCGCTGAGCCAGGGTCTCCTGGGGGATGTGCTTCCACCACGGGGCCAGGGCCTCCAGGTAGGGCGCGGCGTTGTCGATGGCGCGCACGTCCAGGAAGACGGTGTCGTCGTCCCCCCGGGCGGCCAGGCGCCGGGAGAACTCCTGGGGGCTGATGGCCCGCAGGCGGCCGGCCAGCAGGTTGTCGGCGGTGTTGGCCGCGGAGTTGAGCACGTCCACCGCCGCGCCCAGGGGCGGGCTGTAGCACAGCTCCAGGTTGCTGAAGGCCTCCAGGGTGGCCCCGAAGGGCAGCATCCCGGCCACGGCGTTGATTCGGCCCACCACCGCGTCGCCGTTCTCGCCCAGGGCGGCGCAGCCCAACACCCGGCGGGTGCCGCGCTCCACCACCAGCTTGACATACATCAGCTTCTGGTCGGGGTGGAAATGGGCCCGGTCGGCCTGCACCACCAGGGGGGCCACGGCGTCGAACCCGGCGGACCGGGCCTGGTCGGCGGTCAGGCCGGTCTTGGCCGCGCTGAGGCCGAAGAGCTTGATGCAGAAGCTGCCCAGCACCCCGGGGAAACGCTCCCGCCCGCCGCAGACGTTGGTCCCGATGACCCGCCCCATGCGGTTGGCCAGGGACCCGGCCGGGACGTAGGCCGGCTGGCCGGTGATCTGGTGGCGGGCGGCCACGCAGTCGCCGCCGGCGTAGATGTCCGGGTCGCTGGTCTGGAGGAATTCGTTGACCGCGATGGCCCCATTGGGGGTCAGCTCCAGGCCGGCGGCCCGGGCCAGTTCGGTGTTGGGGCGCACCCCGGTGGCCATGATCACCAGGTCGCAGGCGATCTCCCGGCCATCCACCACCACCCCCACCGCCTGGCCCTGGTCGTCGCCCACAATGCGCTCGACCCTGGCCCCCAGGTGCAGATTCACGCCCTCTTGGGCGCGCAGGTGGGTGGCCAGCATGGCCGCCATCTCCGGATCCATGGCCCCGGGCAGGACCTGGGGGGCCATCTCCACGATATGGACCTCCACCCCCCACAGGTCGGCCAGGGCCTCGCCCATCTCCAGGCCGGTGGCCCCGGCCCCGATGATAACCGCCGCGCCCACCTGGCCCTGGGCCACCAGGCCCTTGATGGCCTGGGCGTGGTGCAGATCGGCCACCGGGTAGACCCCCGCCAGGTCCGC